>CAVCCE010000318.1:0-2005 GCA_963600555.1 Duodenibacillus sp. | reverse complement strand
CCATAACTCTAATTTCTCTACCAGCTTGAATTGCATAGGCTTTTTCTACACCTTCAAATTCATTAGCAATCTTTTCTAGAGATTCAAGTCTATTGATATAGTTTTCTATACCTTCATATCTTGCACCAGGTCTAGCAGCAGATAACGTATCTGCAGCAGCAACTAAGTAAGAATATAAGTTATTCGCAGGTACATCACCATGATGAGATTCAATAGCATTGATTACTTCTGGTCTTTCACCATATTTCTTAGCAATCTTAGCACCTAATTCAACATGAGTACCTTCTTGTTCAAAGTCTACAGCTTTACCAATATCATGTAATAAACCAGCACGCTTAGCTAGATTTTGATTTAAACCTAATTCAGCTGCCATCATACCAGCAAAGGCTGCAACTTCCATTGAATGCTCTAAACCATTTTGACCATATGAATATCTATATCTCATACGACCAATTAACTTAACAAGTTCCTTGTCCATCTTACCAATTTGTAATTTGAAACAAGCATCTTCACCATATTTTTGAATATTTTCGTTAAGTTCTTTTTTAGTTTTTTCAACTACTTCTTCAATTCTACCTGGTTGAATTCTACCATCTTTAATTAAAGTTTCTAATGATTGTCTAGCAACTTCTCTTCTAATTGGATCAAAACAAGAAACAGTAATTGCTTCAGGAGAATCATCAATGATTAAGTCAACACCAGTAGCATTTTCAATTGCTCTAATATTTCTACCTTCTCTACCAATGATTCTACCCTTCATTTCTTCATTAGGTAGTGAAACAACAGATATAGTTCTATCTAATGCTTCATCTTGAGAATAACGTTGGATTGCTGTAGCAATGATTTCACGTGAACTTTCAGCTGCTTTTGCTTTAGCTTCATCTTCTTGTTCATGAATATATGCAGCTATTTCGTCCTGCATCTTTCTTTCTACAACTTCCATAATTTCTTTACGAGCATCTTCTTCACTCATATTAGATACTCGCTCTAAAAGTGCAATCTGACCATCAATTCTAGACTGCAATTCTTGCTCCATTTTATCTAGTTGTATAGCTTTGTCTTCAGCTTTCTTTACTTTTTCGTCTAATTTCTTTTCTTTTTGAGTTAAATTTTCATCGCGGAAATTAAGTGAATCTTCACGTCTTTGTAACTTATTTTCTTGTTCAGTGATTTCACTTTTTCTTTCTTTAATTTCTTTTTCAGCTTGAAGCTTCAAATCATAAACTTGTGTTTTACCATCTAAAACAGCTTGTTTTAAAGTATTCTTTGCTTGATTATTTGCTTCGTCTAAGACTTTTTGTGCTTCTTTTTTTGCATTTTTACCAACTACCATTAAATAGATAAATACAATTGAAACACCAACTAATAAACCGATTAAAATGGAGAAAATATCAATCTTCATAATTTCCCTCCATTAAAAAACTTGATTTGGAACTTAATCCTTTATTATTCTACAATAAAAAACTTCTATATGCCAAATGTTTGCCAAATTAAAACTGAAGACTAGGCTTCAGTTTCATCTTTCTTAAACATTTGGGTTTTTATTTGTTCCGTAATTTCTTTATCAATTTCAGGATTTGCTGTTAAATATGCTTTTACAGCATCAGTGCCTTGGCCAATCTTTTCTCCCTTATATGAATACCAAGATCCAGATTTTTCAATAATGCCCATATCAACACCCATTGATATAATTTCAGCAACGTGTGATATACCCTGACCATAATATATTTCAACTTGGCATGTTTTAAATGGTGGAGCAACCTTATTCTTAGCAATCTTTACATTAACTTTATTGCCAATAATTTCGTTTCCATCTTTAATTGCCTCAGATTTTCTAACTTCTAGACGAATTGTAGCGTAGAATTTTAAGGCTCTACCACCAGTTGTAACTTCAGGATTGCCAAACATTACACCAACTTTTTCTCTTAATTGGTTAATAAATATAGTAGTACAATTATTTAAATTCATTGCACCAGCTAATTTACGCATAGCTTTAGACATCAAA
>CAVCCE010000317.1:0-2022 GCA_963600555.1 Duodenibacillus sp. | reverse complement strand
TACAACAATATGATCAAATATTTGATGCTTTACTAGAAAACAAAGATTTAAAGACTATCAAAAAAATCATTGGAAAATAAATGAACCGCCCCTGTCAAGTAGACAGGTAAAATAATTAAAATTATGTATGCATTCCTACCAGTCAACTGGTAGGAATATTTTTATGTGATGCATAATGTTCTTTCTTGTATCTTGATATCCTTTTATTTTCTGGTATTGGATATTGATTTGGACTTTCATTATTTAATGCTTCTGTTCTTACTTCGTTTGGTGTTTTTACACCAAATCTTCTTTGATATCTTTTATAGGTATAATAGCTTATCCATTTTATTATTGCTTCTTCTAATTCTTCTTTTGTTTCATATTTTTTTCCATAATGATACATTTCACACTTTAAGATTCCCCAAAATCCTTCCATTGGTCCATTATCTATACAACAATGAATTCTTGACATACTTTGCGTCATATTGTTCTCTTTAAGCATCTGTATAAATGTTGGACTTGTATATTGATATCCTCCATCACTATGAAATAATGGCTGTGCTTGGGGATTAGCTTCCATTGCTTTTTTTAAAGTGTTAAATACAAGTGTGTTATCATTATGTTCACTTATTTCATATCCAACTGGAAATCTATCATAGAGATCTAATATAAGACTTAAATAAAGTTTCTTTTCATTATGTTTTCCATATTTGAATTCAGTAACATCTGTTACCCATTTTTCATTTGGTTTTGATGCGTTGAATTCTCTTTTCAAATTATTTTTAGCTGTATTATTATTTTTTCTAACAGTACAGCTTTTTCTTTTTGGCCTTATGATTGATTGAATCCCTAAAATATGCATGATTTTATAGACTTGCTTATCATTGTAATGTTTATTTTCATCTCTATTGATTCTGTCTGTCATCATTCTATATCCTAGAGTGTGATTGAACTTTTCATCATATTTTTTGATATATTCTGCCAGTTCTTCATTTTCCAAATCTCTCTTGCTTTTTTCGTGCTTCAACCATTTATAATAGTTTGCCTTTTTTACCTCTAGTATATCGAACATTTTTGAAATACTTACTTCTTGATTTTCTTCCCTGATTTCTTTGATTGCCTGATATTCGATTTCATATTTGCTTGTTCTGCATATCGCCTTCTTTCTATCTCGTCTAACTTTTTTAGTAGCTTATTTTCTAATAAGGCCATTTCAAGTTCATGTTCTTTAGCTTTTAATTGACGTTTTAAAAGTGTTACTTCATCAACTTCCTCATCACTTTTATGATGTCCTCTTTTATCCAATAATCCTTCTTCACCGTACTTTTTGTATTTCTTTACCCAATTGTAGATGTTAGGATAAGTTACATCATAAATCTTGCATGTTTGGATATAATTAAGATCATGTTCTAAACAGTATTTTACAATCTGCAATTTTTCTTCTTGAGTTACTTTTCTGCATTTTGTCATATAGATATCTTTACCTCCAGGAATATAGTCCTTCAATTCTATATGACTATTATAATCTTTTACCCATTTTATGATAATGGTATATGCTGAAATGTTATATTTTACAGCCAATTCACGATATGAATAATTTCCATTCAAATATTCCAAAACAACTTTCTCTTTAAATTCTTTTGTATACTGGCTATTTTGACCATTCTTGGGTTCAAATGCAGCCTCACCCAGTGCTCTATATTCTACCATCCAAGATATGATATATGACCCATCAAAGCCATATTTTTTTCCAAGAAAATAGGATGAACCTTTCCCTGCTAAATATTCCTTACATACTTTTATTTTAAATTCCTTAGAATATTTTATTTTTCTTCCCAAATGAAAAACCTCCCTTAAACAGTACTTTAATTATTTGTACTGTCTACTGGGAGGTCATCATATCATAATATGGTAAATTTTATTTTTATACTTTTCTAATTTCTTAGTATCACCCAATACTTTTTCAGAAAACTTTCTAAAAGAAATTTCTTCTTTTTGACAAATCATTCCTTTTAGTATCTTCATCACATTTTCTAAATC
>CAVCCE010000316.1:0-2043 GCA_963600555.1 Duodenibacillus sp. | reverse complement strand
GGTCTATACTTTGTATTACATGTTGCGCATGATTGTCGCTTATTTTCATAAATATAATTAGCGCATTCTCAAAGCCAGACTTTCTACTCAGAATATTCTTTGATATCATAGTAGCATCCATGTCATAAATATAGCTTTCCACATCTGTATCGAAAACCTTTGCTTTCATTTTTTGATCAATTTGTAATTGATTCTCTTCTTTGCTATGATATGCAACTGATTTTTCAAAGAAAGCAGATAATTGTGCTGCATCGCCATACCGATAAGCTGCATCACTACTAGTTGCTTTTTCAGCAACATTCCTATGAACATGATGTGAATTTCTCGGATCACCAGTCATAATAAAGTTAATAATGCGCCCCAAGGAATATACGTCACTACGCTTATCTGCATCTTTCAACATCATAAATTGCTCTGGTGCACAATAATAATATTGTCCCATTGCATTGGTGTATAATGTCTGGTGTGAGTTAAACACATTCAGATCTTTACCTAATCCAAAATCAGCGATTTTTAGTTGACCCGCGACAATAAAAATATTATTAGGGCTCAAATCTCGATGGATAATATCTCGTTTATGAACCTCGGTCATGATGAACAATATTTGACGTATGCAATTAAGTTTTATCGTTTCAGATAAATTATTATTTCGCACATAGTCTTCAAGCGTTTGTTCTGCTGCTTCCATGGTATAAGTACAACTTCCAGCGTCATATGAGAATACCGCTATTATTCCATATAAATCTTGAAGAGACTTTGTTATGGTGAATTCACGTTTAAATCTACTCCGAATTCCTTTATCTGCTATATAATCATCCTTCAATTTCTTTACAATTATTCCAGTAGATTTTTGACGATATACATTAGCAAAGCCGCCACTACCTATAAACACCAATTCTTCATCTTTACGTGTCAAACGATAGCCTGTTCCATCATGAACAATTAAATATTGATCTGTCTCCAATTCGATTAAACTCAGCAAATATCTCAGAAGATTTTTCTGCGGCTTCAACCTCTGTAAGTTCCAAAATGCTCATTAAATAATCTTTTTCCAAGATAATATTTAGAAAGGTATCAAACCTGCCATCCTCTAGCAAATCCATCAAATGACCGTATACATAAGCCCATCTAGACGGAAAACCCTGTCCATATATATCATCATAATCAAAGTAATCGTCGAAAAACGAAACAAGTTGAGGACCAGATTTATATGGATAAAATTCTTTTACATCTCCACAAAATATCTGAGCAATCTTTTTAAGTGATCCTTCACTAATCAATTTTACCCTCCTAACCTAATTACAAGCTAGACTGTATCGGTATGACAATTTTACTAGGTGGTGTTTCCCATAAATCAGCAGGTGGCTTTTTGTTATTAACATCATCCAAATATTCTATTTTTGCTAATTTAGAGACAAATACTTTACTAACAAAATCCATCTTCTGCACTTTTTCATATGAATAACTATCCTTTGTAACAAGAAATGATAAAAGCACTGTCGGTCTATTCTGCCAACCGTAATATTGGCATAAACCATTAAATACGACCTCATTGATCACATTTCTACTGTCTGATTCAAAAAGAATTCCTATAACACGAATAGATAGATCAAAAAGGATTCTTTCATACATTTCCAGATAATCTGTTTTATTCATTTTCTTTGGAGAAATCTCGTTATTTCTTCCCACCTTCCATTCCTTGTTGTTAGAAATATAATCTATTGTCGGCAATTCATAATCAACCACCAATCGTTTTCTTTTTGGAACATACATGAGATTAAATCTCTGAGGATATTGGTTAATGCAATCCAATGAATATGAATTTATCTCTATTGCATATCCAAAAAAATCCTGAACTTCAAACGGATCAAGCTCGTCTAAATGCTTCGATTTATCTCTAATTGCAGATTCTAGTTGACTGTTTAAGCTACGGCATCTCTCAAGTTCACGCTTATTAGCAGCATCAATTTGTTCTTTCAGTTTGTTACGTGATTTTTTCATCTTATCTGCAACTATTTTCTTTTTATCCTTAGCCCTCAAAGC
>CAVCCE010000315.1:0-2045 GCA_963600555.1 Duodenibacillus sp. | reverse complement strand
AACTGCTAGAATGCAAGCAGTAAGAAATTATATTGTAAAAGATACACAAGCACCTACTGTACAGTTGAATGTGGAATCTGTTTCTATTACAGAAGGAGATAGCTTTGATCCATTAAGTATCATTGCTTCTGTAAGTGATGTGGTAGATGGTGATTTACAAAGAGTAGATGCTGAACCAGAATTACTAGAAAATGATGAATTAGGAAGATTATATACAAATGGTTGGTATATGGTCTACAGTAATGTCGATACCGCAACTCCTGGAGAATATACAGTGACAGTACACGCAGTGGATAACCATGGACTAGTAACAGAGTCTAGTATTCCTGTAACAGTCACAAAAAAGAAAGTATTAGTAAGTAATGTTAGTGTTACTGGAAGTGCTTCAGTTAATACTGGTGAAAATGCAAATATCATTTATACCTACTTAACAACAGAAGCTGGTTTTACTAAAGCTGCAGCATCTGCAGTTTTAGCTAATATACAAATTGAATGTAGCTTTAATCCATCCGCTGGTTCTTCCTATTATGGTCTATGTCAATGGGGTGGTAGCAGATTGAGTAATCTTTATGCTTATTGTGCTCAAAATGGCTATTCTTCAGATAGCGTAGATGGGCAGATTCGTTTCATGGTAGCAGAAATGGGAAGTGGTATGATTGCTAATATGAATGCGGTAAGTGATAGTTCAGAGGGCGCGGCAGAAGCAGGTGTCTATTTTAGACAAACTTATGAGCGCTCAGCTGGTCTAAACAATGTAGCAAATATTGCAGCAAGTTTCTATAATTCTTTATAATAGTATGAAAGTGGAGTGAAAACTTCACTTTTTTTGTGCGTTTTTTGTATTTTTAGTGAATGTATTATATGGAGGTGATGCTCATGCATGAAAGATTTGAAGATTTAACATTGACCCATTGGTACATATTCCCAGAAGTGTTTGCAGATATAAAAAACATAAATCTAGCAAAACAACTCATAGAACTAGCCACACAAAGAGAAGTAGAAGAACTAAGATGTTTAGGTAAAGAACAAAATGAAACAATAGGTTACTATAGCCATGGAGTAAGATTTGATGTCAAGTTTAAAGGAGGTAAGAAACACTACATAGTAGAGATGCAGAACTATAAAGATGCATTACTAGAAAGAAGTGATGTCTACCATGCAGTAGAGAAGATGAAGAGCTTTGAGAAAGGAATGGACTATGAAGACATCGTAACTACCTATGTGATCTTTATCTGTACATTTGATTATTTCAAACTAGGGGAAGATAGATATGAATTACAATGGAGACTATTGAAACATCTAGAACTAGACATCTATCCAAAAACAGTTACAATTCTATTGAACGCAAAGGCAAGAAGTAAAGAGAAGAAACTAGATGCCTTATTACACTTCTTAGACACATCAGAGGCAACAGATAGCTATACAGAAGAGCTAGTGAAAGCTGTCAAGAGAGTGAAAGAAAGCGAAGAGAATAGGAGAAGCTACATGACGTTTGATGAGATAGTAAAGTTTGAAAAGAAGAAAGAAGCAGATCAAGTCACTGTAGATATGTGTAAGAAGATGTTAGCTAAGCATACAGATATGGATTTTATTGTGGATGTTACTGGGCTGACTCGTGAACAAGTACAGAAAATAGAAGAGGAAATGCATTTATGAATTGTTAACAAGATATGTTTCTTGATTTTTACTGACCTTATGGAATTTAGAAAGGAAGCTACAAGAAAATTGTAGCTTTTTTATATGATTAGATTTCCATTTATATAAAAACAATAGTGTATGGTAAAATGAAAAAGTATTTTTAAGAAAGGATCAAATAAATGAAAGCAGTTATTTCAGTAGTAGGTAAGGATCATCCTGGTATCCTTGCTTCTGTTGCAACTAAGTGTGCAAATAAAAATATTAATATCGTTGATGTAACACAAAAAGTATTACAAGGATTATTTACAATGATGATGATTGTTGAAATCCCAGAAGGTCTTCAAATCCAAGAATTGTCAAAGGAATTTGAATCCTATGGTGGGGAAGAAGGACTAGATATTCATGTG
>CAVCCE010000314.1:0-2066 GCA_963600555.1 Duodenibacillus sp. | reverse complement strand
TCAGATTTATACCGGCCTTCAGACCATCAAAGGTCAGAAATATTATTTCCAGAAGTATTGCCTCTTAAGATAAGGAGCACCATTGAAGAATGAAAATAGTAGTATTATTGCAACCAACAAATATCAGAGGCACAAAAACAGCATATACTAAATTTAGAAAATACTTACTTCGTGAAGGTTTCTTAATGGTTCAAGCAGAAGTATACCTAAAAACAGTATCTTCAAGAAAATCTGCAGAGAAACAAATTTCTAAAATGCAGAACTTTCAAGTTAAACGCAACATCTCAAGTTAATGCAACAGTAGTTAGAAAATAGTTATTAAAAACAGCAGAAAATTCATAAAAATCTGCTGTTTTTATATAGATTTGTGGTACTTTAATAGTGAAAACATTTAATTTTTTGCATGACAAAAACAACTCTCGCTTTTAGGTTTCAACTAAACGCAACAGTTCAAACTTTGTATATATCTTGTACAAATGTCTGCCAAATTTTTAATTGTTTATTTGTTGAATATGCTTGGTTTTAGAATTACATCATCTGGTTCGATGGGCTTTAAACCAAGCATTTTTACTACTCTAAGTTCTCTTTGAGTAAGACATTCAAATGGGGAGCGTTCATCAAGATAATCGCGTTTAACAGAGTTAATATGACTCATCATTAAATTGATATCTTTTTGAGTTAAATGATCAAAAGAAACTCCTTGTGGTAAATATCTTCTTATAAATCTATGATTCGTTTCTACTTTAGCTTTTTGTTGAGATGAACGTGCATCACAATAAAATAAATTACATCTTTTAGAATTACGTTTACCATGTTCTAACTCATCAGCTAATTTAAATTCTGAACCATTATCTGTTAATACAACATTGAATAATGTCACGAAATCAGAGTAACCAATCTTTTTCTGAATGGCATCAAATATATCAACTACTGATTGTGCATCGTTAGAATCTCTTAGAAAAGCTAACATGAAATTTGATTTGCGAAAATGAAGTGTTAGAAGTACTTTGTGTTCTCCTTTAGCACCAATAACACTATCCATTTCAACGACTCTTCTTTTAGGGTGCTCACTAATAAATGCTTGAAAAGCAACATAATCTCTGTTTTCACGGCATTTGTGATTCTCTATACCCGAATTATCTCCACGTTTCTTTTTCTTTATATGTTTAGGATATCTTACACGAGCAGGCAAATCAGAATTTCTAACAGTCAAAAGATTATTGTCTATATATCTGTAACACGTAGAGCGACTAATACCTAGTTCATCAGCATGAGTGGCATATACATGAGCTAAAGATTGACCTTTATCTCTAATTAGTGGTGTGATGATATGATCTATATGACTTAATCCTATGGAACCTGTTCTAATCTTTTGACGAGAATCATGTAAAGTACGTTCATAAGTCTGTTGAGCATATTTAGGATTGTATTTATATTTTCTTTTTTTGCATGCACTAATCTTTTTACAACCGTTACATATCCAAGGAGCAGAAGTAACTCTAGTACACGTAGGAACAGTTGTCTTAAATGCACCAGGAGTATCTAACTCACGATGTTTTTCCAGTTCTCTTGAAACAGTAGATGGAGAAGAATTTACATTCTTAGCAATAGAACGAATAGATAAATTATTTTTAACACCTTCTAAAATAGTGTAACGTTCATCAATAGTAAAATGTTTTCCAGACATAATAATGTCTCCTTTCTTCGGCCTGGCAGACATTTGTACATTTAAAGTATAATGTTTCAACTAAACGAAACACAGTGTTGCGTTAAAGTTGAAACTTAAACGATTTATGTATTTTCTATAAAAGGTGGGTTATCCACCTTTTTATAATGTTATAATAAGATATATGAATTTAATAAAAGGTGCGTTTCCATATTTTATACTTCCATTTGTTATCTCTTTTTGTTTAGTTCCAATTTGTAAGAGAATTGGTTTTGCTTTAGGTATCTATGCACAAGAAAATGCAAGAACTGTGCATCATGGAAAGATTGTACGAATGGGTGGAGTGGCTATATATATAGCATTTATCGTTTCTTTAACAATTCTTTGGAAAGCAGATGAT
>CAVCCE010000313.1:0-2079 GCA_963600555.1 Duodenibacillus sp. | reverse complement strand
GAGTCTGGAATAGTTCTGACCTTTGAATAAAGCCGAACTTCACGGATTCAGGTATTATTCACTTTACACAATGCCGATAAAAAGCAAATAATAACCGACGCTGATGAAGACAATCCACCAATCGGCAAGCTGCCCTCAATAACACCAGATACACCAACCTTTAGGCGATATTTTTCACCTAGCATCTTTGCAGCTCCTCGCAGATGATCCGCCCAATCACCCTGTTTTTCTTCTGGAACTGCACTCACAAAAAACTGAGCACGTTTCGGAAAATTTAATGACTGCAGTTCTACAACACCATTCTGCTTTGGATGATATGCCATGTGGATACCCTTATCGATTGCCAGCCCATTGATCTTACCATACTGATGATCAATATGAGCCCCTAACGGACTAATTCGATATGGACAAAATGCTACATCAAATGGTTCCTGATGATATAATTCTTTATAAACTTCAACACACTTCATTTTTTATTCCCTTATCTCTCTCATTTGTAAAACTCTGCATACCACTCTGCAAATTTTCGTAAACCGGTACGCAAACTTGTACTTGGCTTATAACCAAAATCGCGCTCCAATGCACTAGTGTCTGCATACGTCACTGGTACATCGCCTGGCTGCATCGGAACTAGTTCTTTATGGACCTCAAAATCATAATCCTCTGGCAATACCTTTGCTCGAATCAGCTCCTCACTAAGAATCTGCACAAAATCTAATAAATTCTCTGGATTCTGATTTCCAATATTATAAACTGCGTACGGTGGAACTGGAAGACCATCTTCACCAGTCTTTTTATCTGGTGCTTTCTTCATCACGCGAACAATACCTTCAACAATATCATCTACATAAGTAAAGTCACGCTTACAATTACCATAGTTAAATATCTTAATTGCTTCACCTTTCACTAACTTATTGGTAAAGCCAAAGTAAGCCATATCCGGGCGACCTGCCGGTCCATACACAGTAAAGAAACGTAAACCAGTAGATGGAATATTGTACAGCTTTGAATACGCATGAGCCATTAATTCATTCGATTTCTTTGTTGCCGCATAAAGACTAACTGAATTATCAACTTTATCATCCGTACTATATGGAACCTTCTTGTTCGAACCATAAACACTAGAGGAAGATGCATATACTAGATGTTCTACACCAACTTGTCCATTATCATAAGAATGGCGACAAGCCTCAAGAATATTAAAAAAGCCAACCAAATTTGATTCCACATACGCATCCGGATTTGTGATCGAATAGCGCACACCAGCTTGTGCAGCAAGATTTACAACTACAGATGGCTTATACTTCTCGAATAGTTCAGTAATTAACATCTTATCTGCAATATTCCCTTTAATAAAAGTAAATGTAGAATACTTAGTTAGTTCATTTAAGCGAAATTCTTTTAATGTAACATCATAATAAGAATTCATATTATCAATACCAATTACTCTTGCCGATGGTACTTCTTCATATATTCTCTTTACCAGATTGGAACCGATAAATCCAACAGCTCCTGTTACCAAAATCGTTTTATTTTGCAAATCTACTTCTCTCACGATTACACCTCCTAAGTATTTTTGTCATATTTCGTCATATTTTTCTTCAGGGTAAGCTTCGCCACCCCACCTTCATTCAGGTGGGTTCGCGAAACTTACTCTGTCATTAGCCATGGGAAACGCGACAATGCGACGATTTTCCATAAAACTAAATCTTATATTTATATTGAGAAGCCTTCGCTTACGCTCAGGCTTCATCAATTACTTTTTACTTCTTACATTGATCCTTCCTTACCTAACACAGTCTTCACTGTCTTAAACAAGATCTTAATATCCAATCCTAGACTCCACTCTTTTATGTACTGTGTATCCAGTCGTACAACTTCCTCGAAGTCTGTAATATCACTTCGTCCGCTTACCTGCCACATACCAGTAATTCCCGGCTTAATCGCAAGTCGTGCACGATGATGAATTTCATACTCAGAAACCTCTCCTGGAAGCGGTGGACGTGTTCCTACAAGGCTCATATCGCCTTCCTATAATGTCAAGCCCTAAATCATTGATTTTTCAGGCTTTTCTCTAAA
>CAVCCE010000312.1:0-2244 GCA_963600555.1 Duodenibacillus sp. | reverse complement strand
TCATTTACTTATGAAAAGATTTATGAGAGCTCATGGAGGATACGATAGAGAACATCTGCAAGATTGGATGAATCTATTTTGGTTTATTATGAACGAACCAAAAGATAAATATGATAAGGCATTAAAGTTTATAAGATTAGCTATAAATTCGCCAAAAAGGGTGAAATATAGAGATGTAATGTCAAAAAGAAACGATTAATGGGCGATTTTCACCGCCCATGTGCAAATGACAGGGTTTGTCAAATAAAATGTGTAAGTAATTAATAAATTTATTTGACAGAATAACATACTGCTTAATAAGACCTATATCAGTTATAGGCATAATGAAATAGAACAAGTTTGAAACTTGCTCTATTTTTTTATTGGAGTTGAAGCTTATTCTCGAGTATATTTTAGAATTCGTTCCTCAAATCTTTTGTCTGTCTGAAGCTGATTTAGCACCATTGCCCAATTAGCTACATGTCCATTTGCCCATTTCTTTTCTAATTCTGTTACTCTCAAATATAGAAGTTTAAATAACGCATTTTCATTTGGAAATGCACCTTTCTTTGTAACTTTACGGAAACTTGAATTGATTGCTTCTATAGCGTTTGTCGTATACATGATTTTTCGAACATTGCTTCCATAATCATAAAGCTGTTCTACATGTTCAAAATTTCTCTTCCATACATCTACCGCTCCAGGATATTGTGACCAGTTCTTACAGAACAGTTCAAATGCATGTCTAGATGCTGCTAAGCTTGGTGCTCCATATACTTTCTTTAGATCCTGTGTGAATTTTTTGTAGTCCTTTGACGGTACATATTTAATTGAATTCCGAATCAGATGTACAATACAACGTTGTACAACGACTTTAGGGAAGATTGATTTGGCTCCCTGTTCTAGACCAGATACTCCATCCATAGAAATAAAGAAGATATCTTCTACACCTCTTGATTTGATCTCATCAAATATCTGCATCCAGTAATTCTTACTTTCGGATTCACTTAACCAGATTCCAAGTATTTCCTTATGACCGCTCAAATCATACCCAAGTATCACATATACAGCACAGTCTTTCGTTTCATAATCGCTTCTTAGTGTTACATACAAACAGTCAACGAACACGAATGCGTAGCACTTCTTTAACGGTCTGTTTCGCCATTCTTCTACTTCTGGAAGGATGGCATCTGTAATGTCTGAAATCATTTCATGAGATACACTAAAACCATATATATCTTCAATAGTAGCTGATATATCTCGCTGAGACATTCCTCTGGCGTACATAGCCAATACTTTGTTTTCTATCGAAGAAATGTCTTTGGTTCTTTTAGGAACAATCTGAGGTTCAAAAGTACCATCTCTATCACGAGGAGCATTGATTTCAATTTCACCGGAAGAAGTCTTAAGAGTTTTCTTACCATACCCATTTCTTCTGTTTGAATCTTTTTTAGGACCTTTATCATTAGAAGAATATCCAAGATGATTGTTTAATTCGCCTTTTAACATAGATTCAAACAAAGGACCAAACAAATCCTTGATTGCATCATTCATATCTTCTACAGATTCAGGTTGATAAGCATTTACTATAGCTTCAGCTAAAGCAACAGTTTTTGGATCACGTTTTATTCTTGCCATAAGTTTAATTTCCTTTCCTTCAATCATATCATATACAAAATAAAAAACTGCGAAGCTGAGCCGTACGCTCTCAACTTACACAGTTTATATTACACTCTCAGATCCTTCTAAGGTGTACGACCTGCTGATTTCGGAAGGTCGTACACCCCCAACACAAATGTTCTTCTATTTTCTCTTATTTTCCTTTATTTTCTCTATGATATATACATGTTCATATTGACATGTTCACGTTAACATGTGCATGTTGTTCTTTTTGATAGATTGAACATTCACCAGTAGTGCAGTCTCTACGAGTGTGATATACTGTTCTTGTAGGTACGCTTTTGCCCTTTAATATAAGTGCGTGCCTATTATTTGTGGTCACTGTTCTGTTTCCTGATTGCATATATATTTCAGTGGTCATAAATTTAATTTTCTTGCCTTAGGTTTGATATTTCCTAAGGCTTTTATTTTTGCTTGCGTATGCTCTAGGCTCGTTTAAATGCGTTTCGGTGTACGACTTCTAAAATCATATGTTGTGCACCTTATAGAAGTATTGAAAAAATATATGGTTTATAAGATATAACCTCCACTTTTTATTGTGGAGATTTTTTTACGTGTTTTTTACAATTTGTTATTGAATAATAT
>CAVCCE010000311.1:0-2472 GCA_963600555.1 Duodenibacillus sp. | reverse complement strand
AGATATTCATATTATTGATATCCATGCAGAAGCAACAAGTGAAAAAATAGGTTTAGCTTATTATTGTAAAGATAAAGTACAAGCCGTTTTAGGAACACATACCCATGTTCAAACAGCTGATGAAAGAATTATTGATGGCCAAGTAGCCTTTATTTCTGATGCAGGAATGACAGGCCCTTATTTAAGTTCATTAGGTTGTGATTTAGATAGTGTGATTACACGTATGAGGGGTTTAAGTTCTAAATTTTTAATTTCTGAAAACTCTGGACAGTTTGCAGGTGTTGTTATTGAATTTAATGATAAGCATCAACCTGTTTCAATTGAAAGAGTATTGATCAATGATGATCATCCTTATCGAGCATCTTAGGATGCTTTTTTTGTGTATGACGGGCATGTTTTACATCTAAGGTGAAAGTCCTTCATGAGCGTAGTTGCCAACGAATCATATAGCGACTTGCAAGTTTCACATCGCGAGATGTGGGAGAGAGGAAGCAATAGCGAAATCGTGGCCCAAAGAACATGAACTGGATAATGAGGCGTATTAAGAGGATAAATTGGCACAAAGCAATGAAGTCCAAAAGGCAACCGTAATCTTAATGTGTAAATCCAGTGGGTAAACGAGGAAAGATGTATGACTTATCCCGTGAGGTCTCACTAGCGACAAAGCAGTAACAACGAATAGTGAGAAGTCAGCAGACGGCATAGTAGGTATGGACAGTATACTGAAGGCCTGAATAATTAAATAGTGCAAAATGAATGTATGTTTCTAATACATGTTTGACAGTACAAAGTAGATGAAGCGTATTTGAGTCAAAATGTATATAAACCTAGAACCTAGTATTAGAAAGCGGAAAGGAGAAGAGCACACAAGTTATGTCTAAATTATTAAATGAAATTCTATCCAGGGAAAATATGCTCCTTGCTTACAGGAAGGTAATTTCTAATAAAGGGGCAAGTGGAGTAGATGGTGTAACAGTTGAAGAAATCAAAGATTATGTCAATCAAAACTGGAAGAATATCAAGAAACAAATCGAAACAAGAAATTATCGACCTCAACCAGTTAAAAGGGTTGAAATACCGAAACCCAATGGTGGTATTAGAAAACTAGGTATACCAACTATTATGGATAGGATTATCCAACAAGCGATGGTACAAAAATTAGAACCGATATGTGAACCTTACTTTAATGATTATAGTTATGGATTCAGACCAAATAGAAGTTGTGAAAAGGCAATACTCAAACTTCTAGATTATTTGAATGAAGATTATATTTGGATAGTCGACATTGATCTAGAAAAGTTCTTTGACAATGTGCCTCATGATAAACTTATGAGCTATGTGCATAATATTATCAATGATGGAGATGTAGAATCCTTAATAAGGAAATATCTACAAGCAGGAGTAATGTCAAAGGGACGATATGAAGCAACAAACAAAGGAACACCGCAAGGTGGAAATATTTCTCCGTTGCTTTCAAACATACTGCTCAATGAACTGGATAAGGAACTAGAAGAAAGAGGACTGCACTTTGTAAGATATGCGGATGATTGTGTCATAGCGGTCAAAAGTGAAGCAAGTGCCAAAAGAGTAATGCGAACAATCACGAACTGGATTGAAAAGAAATTAGGATTAAAGGTCAATATGACAAAGACGCATATTACCAAACCGGATAATTTGAAATATCTAGGATTTGGGTTCTATTACAAGCAACAAACCAAAGCATGGAGAAGTATACCACACAAAGATTCAGTTAAAAGTTTTGAAAGAAAACTAAAACAGCTAACTTGTAGAAGAAAGAATATGAGCTTTAAAACAAGAGTTGGACAATTGAATCCGGTGATTAGAGGATGGATAAATTACTACGCCATTGGTGATATGCAAGGAGTTATGACGAAAATAGACGCACACCTACGAACAAGATTGAGAGTGATATTGTGGAAACAATGGAAAGTACCGAGTGGAAGATATCACTGGTTAAGAAAATTAGGAGTCAATCATAATTTGGCAAGACAAACATCATACATGGGAGATCACTATCAGTTTGTAACGACCAAAACATGTGTGGTAAGAGCAATATCAAAACAAAGAATAGTCAACAATGGACTAGTCAGTTGCCTTGATTATTATTTAATAAGACATAAATTGAAATTTAATTAAACCGCCGTATACGGAACCGTACGTACGGTGGTGTGAAAGGGAAAATTTGATTAAAAGTTTTCCCTATTTGATTTTCATGAACTTGATTTAACATTTTATTTTCATTAATATAAAAAAAAGGGGATGAAATTATGAAAGCTGAAGAAAGAATAAATTACATAAAAGTAATTATGCTGATGGCTATTTTTACGTTCATCTTTTTAGGTATTGAATATTTATTTATAGATATGATTTCGCTTCTGGTATCTGAAAATAAAGTTGTTTTATCACAAAACTATGTTTTAGGAATGAGTTGTTTAGGATTTGTTTTATATC
>CAVCCE010000310.1:0-2539 GCA_963600555.1 Duodenibacillus sp. | reverse complement strand
CGCTTTCATCTCGGTCATTGAATGGCCGAGGATTCCCGCGCCAGATTCCTAAAAAGTCTAATTTTTTTGAGTTACATCATTTTCTATACTTGGCAATTCGTTATTCCCATTTTTATCTAATTCTTTAACCTCAGCAACCGTAAGTTTTGTTGCCTGCGCAATTTCCTCATAAGTCAATTTTCCAATTGCCAGCAAACTTTTTGCCGTTTCCAAACAAGTTTCTCTTGCTGTCTCATTTCTCATATCTTCCATCGCCTTACACATAACTGCCACTCCTTTCTCGTCTTCTTTAAAATAATGTACTCGTTCAGCTAGAACCTCATAGTACATATCTTTTGCACTCGTGCAAGAAAAATCATGCATTAGTTTTCCAAGTGCTGTCTCATTTCTTATTTGAGAATTCACATATATAATGTGTGATTCATCTTGAAATACCTCTCCTGTTTCCTTAATCACCCGATCAATATGATATATCGGAAGGCCTCGTTCCAATACATCATTTTCTGTAATAAAAATGACGTAAGTTTCATTTAATTTTTCGTACTTTTCCCCTGGTTCAGTAACATTAGCATCAATTACAGCGCTATTATATCTAGCGCGCTTAACACCAGCACCCTTATCATTCCGTTGTATTTCAATATTATATGCTCGGTTCTTCTTATCTACTGCAAGGATATCTAATCGTACCGATCTCCCCCGCAAATTCTTAATACTATACTGACTATTCGATTTTTCGACTTCTAAATCATCTCGGTTCAGAATAATCCGCAATAAAAATTCTGCACATTTTTTATCTTCAAAAACCTTACTCATAAAATCATCATCCAAAAGGCGAAAACCTCGTAACCTTTGGAGATCCTCTTCATGCTTTCGCTCAAAATCTAAACTTTTATCTTGATTCATCGGATATCCCCACTTTCAGACCATTATACATCTTTGTGCTCTTATGTTACCATAAATTACTGTTTTTATCAAGCTATTGCCTTTTAAATTTTCTGACAATTTTGGTAGTCAATCAGACACAACTCCATGTACCACTAGAGGCACGAATTAAGCCACCGGGGCAGTAAAAAAAAAGCCATTGGTCGAGTAGACGCACCTTTTCTTTCCTTGAGAACAGTAGTGCGTAAACCCGAGGAATGTAAACGTTTCTGGCTTTGTTCCCCGCTTTGCACATCTCTCTTGCGCAAAGCGTCCAAACTCTATCAGCCTGCTCTTTTCTTCCTCTAGGCTCAGTCCAAAGTATCCCATTCTGTGCTTCAACCGTTCATAGAATTGCTCCGCATCTGACTTGTATTGAAAACATACTACAAAGTCATCTGCATAATTCACTAATCCTGCATATCCTCTCAGACTTGGCTGCACTTTCTCTCGGAACCACCATATCAGCACATAATGCATGTAGATACATGAGATGATTGGTGAACATACTGAGCCTTGTCCACTTCCTTCTTCTGTATCCTCATACTGGTAATCTTTCATGATTCCTGCTTTTAGCATTCGCCTTACTAATCGAATTATGTTTGGATCTTTGATTTTCGATTCTATGAATCGGATGATCCATTCATGATCCATGTGATCAAAGAATCCCTTTATATCTGCATCTAATACATAACTTACTGATTTTGTTTGTATCATTGTGTTTAATTTCTGGATTGCTTTGTGACAATTCCGATTGGGACGGAATCCCATCATCTCATCGTAAAAGCACGGCTCAAACACCGCCTCCAGTATTCTTCTCAGTGCTTCCTGCACCAGCTTATCTTCATAGCTGTAGATACTTAGTGGTCGCATCTTTCCGTTATCCTTAGGTATTTCCACCAGTCTCGCTGGCTTCGGCTTATAGGATTTCTTCTTGAGTCGCTCCACTAAGGATTCAAGGTTCTGATCGAGGTTTCTGCTGTATTCCTCTTTGGTTACTCCATCAATTCCTACTGCTTTCTTCTCGTCCATTGCCTCATGGCAGCTTTTCAACATTTCTTTGTTGATCAGATGTCCGATCGACGTGAATACCATGTCTGGATTTTCTCTTGATAACTGTGATATTCTCTCCAATTTCGTTTCCATCACTTCTCCTATCTCTGGGTATAGATGATGTTGCCTCTTTGATATAGTTTCGTAGGCTAGAGCGATGAGGAATCGCTCCTTCTCACTTTCCCTCCAGTACTTATTTATTCATACCTTCATTGGTAGTATGTAGAGCCTCCGACTGCCTTCATCTCATTTATCTTGCTTCTTTGTGGTTGCTTAGATATACCTTGTCTTTGCACTCAGACATGGAAAATGAAGGCTCTCTCCAGTTGACATTCAATCCTTGTATTACATGAATAGGTCCTTCCAACGCCGCAGAGTTGTGTGAAATCTCACCATGACGATAAACCCACATCTTGTCTTCCACTCAGGCAACAGTGTCGACACTCCGATTTATGGGATTTCGGCGCTCAATAGCTATCCCTGCAACCTTGCTGTCTACGCTTAGCCCATTACATTACTGTAATACGCTCAAGACTCACTTCAAATGCTGTGGTTAGCAGCTTAT
>CAVCCE010000309.1:0-2743 GCA_963600555.1 Duodenibacillus sp. | reverse complement strand
TAGTACTTGACAAGTCCCCCCCCGTTTTAACATGGAGTTAACATTCATAGAGGGGGAAAATAATATGAATAAACAAATTACTAGAAGTGTGCTTGTTGCACTATCTACTTTCGCATTAGTAGGATGCTCAGCATCTACTAATTCATCTGTTTCACAATCTGTAACATCTAATTCTGTCGTAGAAGAATCAACTGAAGCAAAAGTCATTTCTGCCGAAGACGTAGACACTGCACTACAAGGCGTATGGGATTGTAATGGAGCAGGAACATTTACATTTTCGAATGGAACTTTAACAATGGAAACACAAGGAACTACGCTTTCTGGAACATACGAAATTGATACAGAGGCTTCTCAGATAACTGGTACTATCAACGCTTCCGATAAAAACTTACAAATCGCTATACCATATACATACGAAGATACTCTAAAAATTTACAACAATAACAATCAAGAATTAACGAAACAATAATATGGATAACAGAATTAAGAAAAGTATTGTTGCTCTTTTTACTATTTTATTAGTTGGTTGCTCTAGTTCATCTGGAACATCTAAATGTACGATATGCAGGAAAACAGCCACACACACTTATCAAGGTAGTGGTTACTGCACAGAACACTATAAAGATGCAATAGCATGGTCTATTAAAAACGTAGACAAGAAAAGAGGATATTAATCCATCTACACAATTAAAAATCAGGAAATGAATAATAAAGGAGAATATTCCATGAAAAACACATTCAAATTATTAGCAGTATCATCCGTTTTATTCTGTTTAACAGGCTGTGATAGCTCTGATTACAAAAAAGCAACACAAGCATTAGAATCCGGTGATTACGAAACAGCAGTAACACTATTTGAAAAGCTCGAAGATTATGAAGATTCTGCTGATAAGCTTGTAGAAGCCAAGAATTTATATGCACATCAGAAATATGAAAATGTATATTCTTATCTAACAAGTAACACTTTATATTACAACGGTGGAGATGATACTACCTTAAATAGTCTTTCATTCACTGATAATGAAGTCACAATCTCCCAAGTTTATTATGATGGTAATGGAAAGCATGATGGAGATACATCCACTCAATCATATACAGTAAATGATGAATCAATTCAATTTGTATTAGATGATGGTACAACTTCTGATATTCCATATACGTCCAACGAAGATGGAAGTATTACATTAGCAAATAACACATACCTTACGGCATCACAAATAGATTCAGCACTCCAAGGATTTTGGAAATATTCTGATAGCAGTTACTTACTTGGAATGAAATTGTCCGAAGATTATGAAGTACAAATCGATAATGGAAACATTCAATATCACCACCGTTCAGCATCACAATATGCTGAAGGTGGATACTTCTATTATGGTCCATATCCCGGCACTTACACTCTGAATTTTGGTGGTATGGATTCTGATTTAGATCATGTGAATGAATTCTTTTATAACATTATTGATGGTGAAGTAAAATTAATTCGATATAACCATGTAATGGAAAGATGTGATAGCTTCTCATGGTAAAGATTTTCAAGAAACTATCTATAGTACTATCCTGCGTTGCAGTCCTTTGTGGTTGCAGTAGCACTCAGCCTTCAACTGAAGATAGCAGTACATCAAGTTCTGGATTTTCAGATTTAGTTGGAGAATGGGAAGTAAGTGGAATATACTACAAAAATCATCTGATTGATATTCACGATGTGGATGGATTTGAAGATTTGTATGATACTTACTCATTAACAATCAAAGATGATAATACTTATGTATTAATGAATAATGTCTTTGGTAGTAAAGGACAATGTACTCAATCAACATCAAACTCATCATTGTATTATCTCAAAGGTGAATCAGTATTCCGTTATTCATATGAAAATGGAGAGCTTGTGCAAAAAGAAATGGAAAACAGTACTCCAAGTTCATATTCTGTGCTAATACTAGGTGATGATCATAATGCCATTAATGTTCAAGAAGTAGATAGTACTACTTTAAAAGCTAAAACTGATTCAAATGAAGATCTTGCTGAACAAAAGATTTATATCAAAAAAGGTACTGAAAGTGAATACCTTGCAGCAAATAAACTTGATACGTCTAGTTCAAGTTCATCCTCCAGTAAATCTTCATCCAGTTCTTCATCTTCACAAACAGTCAATTTCACAAATGAATATGGAACAGCTACTACTATTTGTGCTCACACAGGTTGCAATAACTATATAGCATCTTCTGGTGATACAAATTGTTGTACTGAACATTCTAATAAATGTTTAAAATGTGGAAAATACATCGATGAAGATGCAACTTATTGTATGGATTGTTTAAGTTCTAGTATTTCTAATAGTTCTAAAAAATCCAGTTCATCTAGTTCTTCAAGTTCGTTAGAAGAAAAGAATGCTTTAAGCAAAGCTCATGACTATTTAGCTTATATGGCTTTCTCATACTCTGGTTTAATTGAACAATTAGAATATGAAGGCTTTTCATCTAGTGCCGCAACATATGCTGTTGATAATTGTGGTGCAGATTGGAATGAGCAAGCAGCTAAGAAGGCTCAAGAGTATCTAAATTATTCTTCATTCTCAAGACAAGAATTAATTGATCAATTAGAGTTTGAGGGGTTCTCTTCTTCTCAGGCAGAATATGGCGTAAGTGCTGTGGGATACTGATATGAAGAAGCAAATAAATAAAGGATTCATCGTATTTATTGTTTTCGTAGCAATAGTTGGATGTTCAATATTGATCAATGT
>CAVCCE010000308.1:0-3537 GCA_963600555.1 Duodenibacillus sp. | reverse complement strand
CTTGTTGGTAAGACCCTGATCGCAATCACCAACCTTCCGCCGAGAAAGATGATGGGCATTGAGTCCTGCGGTATGTTACTGTCCGCAGTAAACAATCTGAAGGATTCCGATGAGGAAGAACTTCACCTGATCATGGTGGACAATCACATCCCGGCAGGCGCAAAACTGTACTAAAGATTATAGAGTATTTTGTAGAAAAAAGTTGTATACTACAACAGAAATACAACAAATTTTTGTTGTATAATATGTAATAATAAGTAATAATATATTTGTTGTATTTGAAGAACGCTTTATAGGTGTACTACAAGGACATTTTCCTGAAAGAAATTTTAGGAAAATGTCCTTTTTGTGTTATGGTCAAAAATAGAAAAGGAGATTAGGTATGAATAGTACAGCGTTAAGAGCAAGTAAGTCAAAAGATGACATTATCTTTATTAGTGAAGCCCATGAGAAATTTTATTATGAAAAGTTAAAAGAAGTACCGTATCAGGATGAGTACCATAAGGCGTTTTGCTATTGCATTGGTATTAGTAACGATACAAGAAAGCACGTTGACAGTATTTACGACTTTAATACAGGATGCGTTAAAACAGAGTGTTTGCAAGCGGGATGGCAGACAAGTGGAAGTCTAAAGGTGGTCAGAATGGCATTCAATCTATATTGCAGTGATACGCCAAGTGTAGATGAAGATACGGATGACATGGAAGAACAGCTGCGAGAAAGCAAACAGTATACAGTGGAAGAATTATTTTGCTGTGTATATGCACCATTCTTCTGGCAAGCAATTCAGCTTCGATATCCTGAGTATGCATCCTATGATCGCAAGCTGTACGATTTACTAGGAGGATCAGACTAATTGTTAAAAATAAGGTTAATGGGAACAAAAGGGGATATTGAGTGGTTCCAAAAACTTATGAAGAATCACCTTCAAGTTAAAGTTTTGGAGACTTCGGATCTGTACACCAATAAAGGAACAACTAGGTATTACAGATGCTATATAGAAATTAGAAAGAAAAATACAAGAAAAACTACAGAGCAATAAAGAAGTAAAGGAGAATTGATCATGGGTACAATGAAGAATCAGTGTCATGTTATTGCGATTGCAAATCAAAAAGGTGGCGTAGGAAAGACAACGACAACAAGTAACCTTGGAATTGGATTGGCAAGACAGGGAAAGAGAGTGCTGCTTATTGATGCTGATGCACAGGGAAGTCTTACTGCAAGTCTTGGCTATAGAGAACCTGACAAGCTAGATATTACGTTAGCCAATATTATGGGTAACATTATCAATGAAAAAGAAATGGATGCAGAATATGGAGTTTTAAGACATGAGGAAGGTGTTGATCTGATGCCAGAAAACATTGAGCTGTCAGGCGTTGAGGTATCGCTGGTAAATGTGATGAGCAGGGAGACTGTACTTCGTTCTTACATAGAAGAACAGCGCAGCAGATATGATTATATTTTAATTGATTGTATGCCATCCCTTGGAATGCTCACGATTAACGCAGTTGCGGCAGCAGATAGTATTCTGATTCCTGTACAAGCTGCGTATTTGCCTGTAAAAGGCTTAGAGTAGTTGATTAAGACAATCGGAAAGGTAAAGCGTCAGATTAACCCTAGACTGGAAATAGAGGGTATTCTGATGACTATGGTTGACAGTCGGACCACTTATGCACGGGATATCAGTAAGTTATTGATCGAGAACTATGGTAGTAGAGTGCGGATCTTTAACAGTAGCATTCCAATGTCAGTACGAGCAGCAGAGATATCAGCAGAAGGAACTAGTATTTATAAGCATGATCCAAATGGAAAGGTAGCAAAAGCCTATCAGTCTTTAACAGAGGAGGTATTAGGAAATGAATAAAAACGGAAGCGCATTAAAGGTAAAATTAAGCAGTTATGATGAGCTGTTTGGCGTAAATGCACCAGCAACGTCCGATAAGAATTAGATTGTAAATATAGCATTAAGCGAATTACATACATTTCAGAATCACCCCTTCCATGTTAAAGACGATAAGGAAATGGAAGAACTTGCAGAAAGTATTCGTCAGTATGGAGTATTGATTCCGGGTATTGTAAGACCAAGAACTGAAGGAGGCTATGAGCTAATCGCCGGACATCGCAGAAAGCATGGATCAGAACTTGCTGGAAAGACAGAAATGCCAGTTATCATTCGTGATTATTCGGATGATGAAGCAACAATTATGATGGTGGACTCCAACATTCAGCGTGAAACTATTTTGCCAAGCGAGAAAGCAAAGGCATATGCCCTCAAATATGAGGCATTGAAGCATCAGGGAAAACACTCTGGAAAAAGTACACTTGATCAAGTGGGAGAAGCGGCAGGAGAGAACTCAAAGAAGGTGCAGCGTTATATTTGGCTGTCCAGATTGTCAGATCAGCTGCTCCAGATGGTAGATGAGAAAAGACTGGGACTTTCACAGGGAGTTGACTTGTCATTTTTGTCTGAAAAGTCGCAGCAACTTGTGGCAGAAGCGATTGAACAGAGTAAGTGTACAGTCAGCATGGGGCAGTCAGCAAAGTTGAAAGAGTATGAGAAGAGGAATGAGTTGACATCGACAGTGGTAAGGCTAATTCTGGAAGAGAAAAATATTCATAAAAGAAAAGTTACGTTGAAGATGGATAAGCTCAGTCAGTATTTTAGTGAGAGCTACAGCAACGAAGAGATAGAAAATATTATTCTTAATTTGCTGGATGAATGGAAAAAGACGCAGGAGGACAAACAGTAATGTCAGGATTGATGTTTGATTATTATTACGGGGTTCAGGCAGAAATATTTGCCTTTTATCGAATTCCACGCTTGTGGATTAAGGATGAACATTTTAAGGGGCTTTCAAGTGATGCAAAGCTGCTGTATGGCCTGATGTTGGATCGGATGACTCTTTCGATGAAGAATCACTGGTTAGATGATGAGAATAGGGCATATATCATCTATTCTATCAGTGCTGCGATGGAAGATATTAGCTGTTCAAAGCCAACTTGTGTAAAGATCATGAAGGAATTAGATTCGTTTGGCTTGATTGAGCGAAAGAGAAAAGGGTTAGGAAAGCCAGATATTATTTATGTGAAAAACTTTGCTGTGCTAGAAGATAATCAAAATCGAGATGAAGAAAAGGAAGATCATGCCTCTACAGACTCATTTGAAGGAGAAAATGAGTCTGTAGGAGAGAACGGAAATATTACCAACGAAAGTAGAGAAGATGAACTTCCAGAAGTAAAAGATTTTAACCCCAGTAGTGAAGAACCTGCTTTAGAGAGGGCTGAAGTGGAGAAAATTTTGAAGGAAAAGGAGGAACTTTCGCCCCCAAAAGGCGCTGACGCAGGCTTAAGTAAGAAAAGTGAACTTCCAGAAGTAAAAGATTTTAACTTCTGGAATGAAATGGCATTAACTTCCGGTGGTAAAGAACCTTTACTTCTGGAGGTTAAAAACCTTGCCCCTAATTATAACAATAATAATTATAACAATAACAATCAGAACGATAATACTATCTATCCATCTAATCTATCTTATCTATC
>CAVCCE010000307.1:0-3606 GCA_963600555.1 Duodenibacillus sp. | reverse complement strand
GGTCATATGCATAGTAGATTGAAATAGCAATGAAGAATACTGCTATAACTGCAACAAACCAGTTTTCCTTAAGAAATTTCTTCATGAAAAACCTCCATAATCAAAATTTAACTTTAACATTATAATTTATTTACAATATTTATTCAATCAAAGATAAACCCAAAAGTGCCCACTTCAAAACCTTTTCAGATTAACTTCAAGAAAAATTCACCAAAAAGAAGAGTAGTACACTTTTCTTGTAGAATTCAGTTAGTTGATAGAAAACATTGCATTGCTCCAATCAAGTTGGCATCATTTTGAAACTTACAAGCAGCTACTTCTGCTTTTGGAATGTTGTAAGGGCAATTGTCATAAAGATCATCCAGATTCTTTTTGAGGTATTTGATAAATATCGGTTGACTACTAATGCCTCCACCAATCGCAAAACGTTCGGGATCTAAGATTGTTTGTAAGTTAAAAATCTGTTTTGCATTCTCAAATACTAAAATACCATCAACAGAATTAAAAGATTTAGAAAAAGCAAATATAAAAGTTCTAACAGTGTAAATTAAAAGCATTACCCACATTGGATAATGGAGTATCCGAAAATTCATGGGGTCTTGAAAGTTGGGGTCGAATGTAGGGGTCAGTAAATGTTTGCTAATCTTGGGGTGTTTAACCACTTTGATTCACTATGGAATTTTAAAATCATGGGGTCTTATTTTTAGATGTTTTAATACAATAGTGTGTGAGTGATCATGCACTATTTTATAATGTTCATGTGGCTGATCTTATTTGTTCAAAAATAAGGAGGATTTAATACATATGAACAAAAATGATCTATTTATTTTACTTAATATTCCAGCTGATGATTCTATCGATATTGATGATGTCCATGAAGATAATGGATTAAAACATGCACGTATTAGTAGAAAAGCTACTATTCAGTTCTGCCCTGATTGCCACGCAAGACTACACTCTAAAGGTCTAAAGCATAGGACTGTTAAACATCCTATATATCAAGATGGCACTTTCTTGATTCTTCATGTTGAACAAAGAAGATGGACTTGCCCTTGTTGTAGAGAGTCATTTAATGAAGAGTATCCTTTCTTAGATAGATATGCTCACTCATCAAAACTAACTGCTCTAATGGTCCTTAATGCACTTAAGGATTTAAACCGTTCTACTGTTTCGGTTGCAGAACAATTTGGTTTATCTGATAGTTGCGTTCACGATATGTTTTCTAAATATGTTGATTTAAAACGTCTTGAACTTTCCGAATACATTTCTATAGATGAAGTTTATTTGGATATCAATAGTAATTCTCAATATGCCTTTGTTATCATGAACTTTGTCACTGGAGAGATAATTGACATAGTCCATAATCGTTGGTCAAGCACTTTAGAAGATTATTTCATATCTATTCCTATTGAGGAAAGAAGGAAAGTAAAAGCCATCATATCAGATGCTTATGGTCCTTATCAAAACTTAACTAAGTTCTTTCCAAACTCAGAAATAATTTTGGACTCGTTCCATGTGGTTAAATTTATCATTAATAGAATCAATGCCTATATCTATGAGATCTACAAGAAGTATAGAAAGATTCAAATGGAAAAGCTACGTCAAAATAATGAATTGACCAATAAGGACAATAAAACAATCCAAAGTTCATTAGAGATGATACTGTTAAAGGAGTATAAATGGGTATTATTAAAGAATCAAGATGATATTATCTATTCATACCGTAGATATTACCATAAGAAACTAAAGATGTATGTTGATACTTATCAAGTTGAAAAGATGTTTTTAGATCTTGATTCAAAATTCATAAAGATCAGGGAGCTAAAAGAAAAGTACATTAAATTTAATAGTAGTAGTTATTCATCAGTAGATGAAATAGAGAAAACTCTTGATGGAATCATTGATGAATATTCTCGTTCTGAATTTGTGATGTTTAGGGATTTTTCTTCTTTCCTTAAAGAATTTAAATCAAATATAATCAAATCTTTTACAACAGTTGCTTGCACAAGAAAAACTAAAAAGGACCAAGAGGATTATTATTCACGCTTGTCCAATGGCCCTATGGAGTCATTCAACCGTAAGCCGAAAGACTACAAGAGAAACGCAAGAGGCTTCTCTAACTTTGATTATACACGAAACAGAATACTATGGAGTACGAGAAATAATCCATCGGTTTTAGCTATACCTAAGACCACAAAACAGATACATAGCTATCACAAAAAGAAAAAAGATGAAGATAAATAACTCATAGAAGTTAGAAACTAGATAATTAATAATTAAGAGATCAGCCACACCAAAATAGAAATACTAATTAACAATAAGAAAATAGAGTCAACCCAATCCTCGCCCCAGTCTTTGGGGCTTCGGGGACTCAACCAAAGAGTATTGATCACCCTTCGTATATCGCCAGTATTGTTGTACATGAACGTCTCCCCAGTGTCAATGACAAGCGCGATGCGTGGGAGGGATCCCATCATTGACACCGGAAAGCCGTCCATGTCTAATCTAATTGGCGATATACAAAGAGTGATGATCAAAATCTACTATTACATAGTAAAAGCCTGTACCTACCTTTAGATACAGGCTCATAATTCATCAAATCTTGGGGTAATTTCAATCAAGAAATAAGATTCATTTTTGTCAATCTTGGGGTCTTATTTTTAGATACGCTTTTCTCTATCTTCCCCAAAATTGTCCCCATCATTTTTGGCTAAACCCCACGAATTCTCGATTACCCAATCCTCCACCACAAAAAAAGTGTCTGCAATTAACAGACACTTTCTAATTACTTTAATCTAATTAAGCAATGATCTCAGTAACGTTACCAGCACCAACTGTTCTACCACCTTCACGGATAGAGAACTTAGTACCTAATTCAACAGCGATTGGGTGAATCAATTCAACTGTCATTGTAACGTTATCGCCTGGCATACACATTTCAACACCCTCTGGTAATGTGATAACACCAGTTACGTCAGTAGTTCTGAAGTAGAATTGAGGACGATAGTTACTTACGAATGGAGTATGACGTCCACCTTCTTCTTTAGATAATACGTAAACTTGTGCGTTGAACTTTGTATGTGGATGAACTGAACCAGGTTTAGCTAAAACTTGTCCACGTTCAATCTGATCTCTTGAGATACCTCTTAATAATGCACCGATGTTATCGCCTGCTTGACAGAAATCCAAAGTCTTTCTGAACATTTCAAGACCTGTAACAACAGTCTTTTGAGTATCTCTGATACCAACGATTTCAACTGGTTCGTTAACTTTTAATACACCACGTTCAACACGTCCTGTAGCAACTGTACCACGTCCAGTGATAGTCATAGTATCTTCGATTGCCATTAAGAATGGCTTGTCATCTTCTCTTGCTGGTGAAGGGATATATTCATCTACAGCATCCATTAATGCTAAGATCTGCTTTTTAGCTTCTTCGTCGCCTTCCATAGCCTTTAATGCTGAACCACGGATGATTGGGCAGTTATCGCCATCATAATCATACTTATTCAATAATTCACGAACTGTCATTTCAGCTAAGTCGATGAATTCTTCTTGGCCTTCCATCATGTCGCACTTATTTAAGAATACAACCATAGCTGGAAC
>CAVCCE010000306.1:0-4132 GCA_963600555.1 Duodenibacillus sp. | reverse complement strand
CTGACAAACTGATCAAAGTAGACCTCCTTGATTTTGAAAGATTTTCCTACGAAATCTTCTCTCGCATAAAAGACGATTGGAAATTCCTTTAAAATACGTTCTTTTTTAAGAGATAGGCCTCTCTCTTTCTCAAAGAAAATCACTTTATAATTTATAAAAGACGACAAATCATATACATATTCCAGAACGCCCTTATCCAAAGCAGAACTCGTGTATACGACATTACTCATATCATCGATTACTTTGAATCTAATATTCCCTTGTCCGAAAAAGTATGGTGTAACAACTATCGCCTTATCTTCATGACTATAGGTAACCGTTGTTTTAGCCTCATCAAGAATGCATTTGTTATAACACAAAATTCCATCCTGGTATCGATCTTCTGCAAGTAAAGAAATTCCCACAAAATCATAATTCGACTTATATGACAGTAAGAATCCCGCAGAAAACCTGCTAAATCCTCCTTCATTCTTAAGTCCAGGTGTTTCTTCAATAATTTGACCGGTACTGGTTAGCAAGCATATTTTGTCATATTTGCATCCATACAGATCAATTGAACTTTCCTGAGTAATATCGCCGATCCAAATTTCCTGTGAGAATGACTTCCAGGCACCATTATCAATCCTGTATAACGGGAATCGGAACGGAACATAATAAATATACTCTTGATTATTCCAATTAAACTTAATCCAGTCTTCTTTAAAATTCTGAATACTTATCTCATCAAAAAATGGTTCTGGCATCAAATCAGAGGCTACAGAAACAATATACGAATCATTGTTGTTTTCAACCTGCTCAACATAAAGTTTTTTATCTATAGCAAATTGAGTGCGTAGTACACTAATTCTTTTTCCTGAATGTAACGCATTCACTCTTAGCTGATAAATTCCAGAGTCTAAATATCCAAGTTTTAGAGAATATTTATTAACACCTTTTCTTTCTACTGTAGAATATTCAAAAGCATCAATCTTATATGAACGCTGATTTATTTGTATTTCAAAACCGCTGTCCGTAAACTCACTTTCAAAAACAAGGATTACCTCATCTTTAAATACTTCAAATTTGCAATCATCCTGTACAACGAAATATCCCTCATGCTTTTCGCCAAACACACCAGGATGGATCATCTTTGAAAAATTAAACACTTTATCTTCTACAAGGATAGCATCTCCCAAGTGTGCACTATATGAGGATAGATGATATGCCTCTCTCGAAAAATATAAATGCAGCTTATCAACCTTACTCTTTGTACAGAAAACAGCTGTTCCAGAATAATCTTTATTATTTGTCAGTTCTTGTCCCCTCTCATCAAACACAATAAAGTTACGGTGCAGTCTGGTTTTGCTATCATAAATTATTTCATTTCCTGCAGCCAACTGATAATTAATTCTTCCAAGAGGATTAGAGAGTTCAATTGCATGATTCTTTATCTGATATCCACCAATAATCTCACGAATATCTTCTACATAGTCATCATAAATAACCTTTTCCTCGTTCTTAACAATGATTCGGATAGTACGATAATCATATGTAGCTTTCACGCGATGAGTCGGTGGAACTAAACAAATTGTGGTTTCAGTCAAAACAAATTCTGGTTCCCAGCGTGATCTCAATTGTTCGGATTTACTGCGGTATCCATACTCTTTCTCTCTATTGATTGTTGAAAGCCATTCTTCATATCCTCTTTTTAAATATGGGTTGTAGAGGACATTACCCTTGCCCCAAATATATTTATCAATAAGCTTAACAACAATGATACTAAGCTTAATAACAGCATCGTTATATGTAGGGTTAGTAATCAGCTGCTTTGTTGATTTAATCAATTTATATGTTTTCTTAGTTACATTAACTTGAACATCATCACTTTCAGAACACATCACATTCTGCAATCCATCATAAACTAACTGAAACTCGCCATATAAATCATCAGGTAAGTCGCTATCAAAATTCAACTTATATATGTCATAGATAAATTCAAAGAATGATCCCAAATAATAGCTTGGTACAATAGATCCCGCTAACACCACATTGATAATACGAGTCTTTGCACCTGTTGCATCATCCCTTGTTCTGTAATTATTTAACAATGTTCGAATAAGGCCTTCTACCTTTTGCTCCGAATAACGCTGATACAAACTTTTATAAGTTTTTCTTACCGATTCATAAAAAGCCCCATCATAATAAAGCATACCAATCAAAACAAGAGATACGAATACAATTTCAGGATCGTGGACATAAGTACCTGAATACGAATTTAACGTACTTCGCAGTTGACTCTCTGCACGACTATGAATAATATCTATTGCGTCAGCATTATCCAATAAATCAATCAAATCAATGCCGAAATTTTTCCTTTCTTTGACACAGTTTTTTAAGTATCCTATTCTTGTTTCTATCTGAGCATCATTTAATCTCTTTTTCAGTATTTCTAGAAGTGATTTTTGCTCCTCTTGAGTAACAATACCATCTTCAAGTATCTGATCGATTTTTTCACAGATAGTTTTTGATGATTTATGATCACGAATAAAAGATTCATTTATTCTCATCCACTCCCGCAAGCGACATACTTCTTTTTCGTTAATTTCATTGTCACAAATTATACCTTCAATGATTCCGTTAAGCTCATAAACTCTAGCGGTGGGATCAGTTTCAAAATCTGTATACTGACTACAATTTTCTAAAAGCATTTCTCGTTCTTCGTCTGTAATTATTCCATCTTCAAGAACTTGTTCTATCAGCGAAATTAAGTGAGCTTGCTTAGGTTCGTAAGATAAGTTTCTGTTCTTTTTTACCCACGAAGATAATCTTGCTACCTCTAGTTTGTTGATAATACCGTCGTAGCTAATGCCGTTTATTATTCCTATTAATTCATTTATGTTACGCATCATCAGCTTGTGTGGTATCTATTTCAAAAGCTACCACAACTCTCCTTTCATCTGGTGCCTGTAATTGCAGAAAAGCTTCTGCAATCTATGCTTATAGCACAAAACAATGTGTCCATTTACTTGATTATGCTGCACCGCAAGCTCAGAAATCCATACAGACAAGCCACATAATAAACGTGCTGTATTATTTTCATCGCAAATTTGGCACCTTTTCTTGACCATATAATCACCTTACACATTATCATCACGTAAAGTTTTCAGTCTCTGAAGCCAGCGTAAAATAGAACCGGACTTACACGCTGCTAATATTGTTCCATCACAAAAGCGCTCAGCTCGAACAATCACCATTAACATGGCCATTATCCCTTGTGCATCAATCAATGAAACGTCAGCTTGTTCTAATGCTTTGCTTCCCCATTCCAGGCCTCTTTCACTGAGTAGTCTCCTATAATTTGTTAATTCAAAATCCGGATTCTCATCTTCAAAAGAGTAAACCTGTCTTATTAATTCACACACTACATCTGAATAGCTTGGAAAAGGAATTTGTGTCGGATCATCAATTGTTCCTTTGCGCTTTTTATCAATAATCCATTCGCCATATTCATCTGTTGATAGTGGTTCAATCAGATCAATCAAGCCGTCAAACTTATTCATCCTTACTTTTCTCCAGACATCTACTACATTAAATTTGTCAATCTGCAGCTCTACTTTCAACAATGTCACACGCATCTATTAAGAGCTTTATCATCTCTTCTTCATGCTTCTTGTACATTGTTTCCTTCCAATAGAGGCTAGCAACCTTGTCATTATTCTTCTCAGTAAGTTTACTCATGATACGTAGTTTTATGCTGCCTTTGTTAATCATATCTTTAAAAGTGCTCTTCTTAGCTTCTGGAGACATGTTTGAAAATTTAGAATTAACATTTCGCTGAATGATACACAGATTTCCAAACTGATCCACTCCATTTTTCCATGATTCAAAGGTTCCTTCTGATGGATTCTGCGGATACCAATGCTCTACCGAATTACGAAACTCAAAAGCAAAATCACTGTATTTCTTTTGACCTTCTCTGTCGTAATACCAAAGAAGATAATCCAAATAGTTAAACACAATATGAGGAGTGTTAACTCCCATTGCATATACTCCATCGCTGCATACATTGAAGAAATTTTCTTTCACCGATTCTATTGCGATATTTTCAGCAACAACATCAAATTTCGTAATATCATCGTTTTGGATATGTTTG
>CAVCCE010000305.1:0-7332 GCA_963600555.1 Duodenibacillus sp. | reverse complement strand
GGATAGATGGGAGAACTGCATATGTAGAACGGATAAAAAAGAATCTGGATTACGATTTTTTTATGTCAAGTGACGCATATACAGATAAAGCTTTGCTAAAAGAGTTATTTGACTTGATTTGTGAAGTAGTTTGCGTGAAACGCAAAGTAATCAAAGTTGGTGGGACTGTATACCCGTATGAGTACGTGCGATCAAGGTTTTTGGAATTAACGAGTAATCATGTCTTTTACGTTATGGATTGTATGAAAGAAACAACTACAAATATAGAAAATATAAAGGCGTATTTGCTTACAGCACTTTTCAATGCACCAAGCACAATAGATCACTATTATCAGCAAAAGGTGCAGCATGATTTATATAGTGACGCGGTTGGTGAATTTTAATGTGTTGCAGTGAATGTTAGTCATTAAAAAACAGTACATATATGAGAACTTCTGGACAAATTGTCCAGAAGTGAAAATTGAATACGAAACTAGGAAAAGAGCAGTCAAAGTATGTTTGGCTGCTCTTTTGGCGTATAAAATGGAAGATCATAGGAATACGGGAGATTAGGTATGAACGATTTTAATAGAGGATTAACGGAAAAAAACGTTACAGAAGCATTAAGCCAGCGCGAAGAACTGTTGATCTGCTATCGTCAGCGATTGGAAATGCTTTCAAAAGAATATGAAGATGCAGGAGAATTGATTGAAATGTTACAGCTGAGAAGTCCGTCAAGTGATCAGGAAGGAAGCAGAAGCCAAGAAATGAAGGGACTGGACGATATTTATTTACTTTATGAAAAGCAAAAGAAAAATTATCAGAAAGAGATTTACAAGAATATGCTTCAGATCATAGAATCTATAGACCGAGTAAAGCACGTTTATTTGTATTACTTACAACTATCGCCGAAGGAGCAGGAGATACTAAAAGCGATTTATATAGAAAGAAAGCCATATAAAGCGATCATAACGGAAGGAATGTCGGAGCAAACAATTAACAGATTGAGAAAGAAGGCGATTCAAGAAATTATTCAGAGGTGGGAAAAAGATAATCAGATAGAGCATGAAGAGTAAGAATAATAAGAGATAACTTCTGGACAATTTGTCCAGAAGTTGTAAAAATAAGCGATAAGCTTTTTGATAGCGATGCCGAGAAAAAATTTAGATTATCAATCATTGATAGACTAATAAAGAACGTATTACAAATTAAAAAATGAGTTGACTTTATTGGTAGATATGATATATTCAATTTTAAAAGAATGTGTTTAAAAATAGGGATACGATTAGTGAAGTATCAAAAAAGGTACTATACTAATTTGTGTGTCCACTGTTATAGGTACATTATAGAGCTGGAGGCATTTTGTGAACGAATTAGTAGGAAAAAGAGTAATGGATAAGCGAACAAAGCAACGAGGAATTATAAAGGAAATCAGAGAGAAACGGATAACAGTAGATTATGGAATTGAACAATTTAAATATTTGTTTCCAGCGGCTTTTGCAGAGCAATTAATCCTTGAGGATGAGTTAATGCAAGAAAAATACAGAAAAATGAGTGATGAAGCCAATTTTGATAAAACAATTATTCAATATAGAAAAGCAATAGAAGATGAAATTGAATATTTGAAAAGAGTGGGTGGAAAACGTTATCAGGTTATAGATGGAAAATGCATTTCGACTAAGAACGATATATTTTTGTATTCATTTGAAACGGCATTAGAGCTACATTTTCCAGAGGGAACATCAATAAAGTTATATTATAGAGGAAGGCTAATTCAGGCTTATATTAGTGCATGTGAAGAATTTACTGTTGTTATACAGATTTCAGAATTTCTTGGGAATATGGTAGAGGAAATAGAGTTCACTGCTGAATCATGGATTTTGCTGGAAAGCTTGAATAAACGTTTGGCTGAAATTAATGTAGAAGCATCTGCAATAGCATATGAACTAGCCTGTAAAGGAAGACAGCAGATTGATAAATGGGATGTAATTGATAGAGGGCAAGATATTGCATTGAAGAAAGTATCGAAACAACATATTACGTTTATATGGGGGCCTCCAGGGACAGGAAAAACAACTACACTTGCTAAAATAGCGTTGGAATTTATGTTAAGAAAAAAAAGAATATTGATGTTATCGTATAGCAACGTTTCTGTAGATGGTGCATTGCTTCGAGTTGCCAATATGGTTGAACAAAATTCAGGCAATGTTGTGCGATATGGACATCCAAGAGTTAAAGAAGTATTAGAACGAGATGATTTAACCACTTATGATTATGTCTTAAAGAATCACCCAGAATTAAAGATGGAGTATGAATCATTAAAAAAAGAGAAAAAAAACTTGAAGAAAAATGTTCTAGAGAGGCAAGCAATATCGAAAAGGATCGCAGCAATACGAGCACAATTACAAAATGAAGAAAAAGAACTAGTTAAAAAAGCGTTGTTTGTAGCGACAACAGTATCGAAAGCTATCGTAGACAAAGCATTATATAAACAAAAGTTTGATTTGGTCATTTTTGATGAGGCAAGTATGGCATATGTTCCTCAGATTATTTTTGCAGCAAGTATGGCGAAGGAAAGATTTTGCTGTTTGGGAGATTTTAGGCAGCTTCCAGCGATTGTACAGAATAGAGAAAATATATGGTTACAAAAGGATATATTTGAATATGCGGGTATAACGGATGCAGTTGAAGCAATGGTTGGACATAAGTGGCTAGTAATGCTAAATATTCAGCATCGGATGCATCCAGATATTGCTTATTTTGTGAGTCAAAATATGTATGCAAATCTTTTGACATCAAGTGAAGGATTGTTAGAACAACGCCGGGAAATTGCAGATCTGGAGCCACTAAGTTCAAAAGCAATGGTACATATTGATTTAAGTGGTACATATTCAGTTTGCATACAGACAAAAGATGGCTCAAGAATTAATTTAATGTCTGCAATGTTTGATATGTTATTAGCTGAAAAGTGCTCAAAACAGTATGCGGTTGCAATAATAACTCCGTATAGTGCGCAAGCAAGGTTATTAACTGCTATGCTTCGAGATATGTGGGAAAAAAATAATATTTTTCAAAGTATTACATGTGCTACGGTACATCAATTTCAAGGATCAGAAAAACCAGTGGTTATTTATGATGCTGTTGAATGTTTTAGAGAAAAATACTTGGGAAAAATGCTTACATCTCAAGAAAATAATCTAGCGGATAGATTGTTTAATGTTGCAATGACGAGGGCACAAGGCAAGTTTATTCTTGTGGCAAACAAGGAGTATTTTTTACGTAGAAAAATATCGCAAGAATTAATGTTTACAAAATGTTTAAAAAAAATGGAACAGAAAGGAACAACCATTAGTGGAGAGAACATAATGGAGATTCTTGGGACAAATGAAAATGAAAAACCGGCTGTATTTATGGGGGAAAGTGATGAAGAAGATTCTTGGAACCGATATTTAGACGATATTCAGAATGCAAAGAATACTATATTCATAGATATTCCTGGCCAATTAGATGATGATAAAGAAGCAATAAATGATTTTATTATTTTTTTATCGGAATCACAAGAAAAAGGGTGTACGATTTATATAAGGGTAGATGAAACTGTGGAACTTCCGATGAAAATGAGAAAATATGCTCATGTACATTCTTATGTGACAGCTCCAATAACAATTATAGATGAAAAAATAATTTGGTTTGGAGAACCATTATCGGCAGCAAATTTTATCTCAGGAGGGAAAGTTTTAAAAACAGCAAATTTTCCATGTCTGAGATTTTATGGAAAATATACTGCTAGAGCATTAAAGATGATATTTGAAATTCCAAATATTAAGGGGGACCAATATGGACAATAAACAAAAAAGATTGATTGAAGAAGAACAAGGTATTTTGAATGATTTAATAGATAGGATGAATGATGTACTTACTAAGCTAAATAAAGAATTTTTATATCATCAATTAAAAAAGAAAAAGGCAAGTGGTGCGTGTTTACCAGAGGCATATGGTATGCTAATACAAGCAGAGCATGACCAAAAAAGCACAAATGACAGTATAGTGAATATAACATATGGAAGAAATGAATTATATCAAACCAGAGTAGAAGTAAAATATGAGAATGCAGATGGAGATGTTGAATATCAGGATATGAAAATTGGCTTGCACACCTATATGTATTTAGGCGATATATTTATTTTCAGCTGGAAAGAAAGAGTCTGCCGAAAATGGATATTAGATGATTGTGAAACGACAGATATTGTAAAGACTCCTGATAGATTTGGTCGAATTTATACGACTTATTATGAATTACAGTTAAAACGAAAAATAGAACTTTTTTTTGATGAAGTTAGGGAGGTAGTGCAACTATATCCATTGTTAACGTCTGATTCAGAAAAAATCATTGCAGATGAGTTCTTACAAGAGTTATTAAATCGAAGAACGGAAAAAGAATTTATTAATATTGTGTTTTCGATCCAGAAACGTCAGGGAGAAATTATTCAAGCACCTCTTGAAAAAAATATAATAGTACAGGGGTGTGCGGGATCAGGAAAATCTATGATAATGTTACATCGTTTACCTATTATTTTATTTGATAATAAGGAACTTGATAGGAAACGTTTGTATATTATAACCCCGTCGAGATCATATATACAAATGGCAAATAATATGCGAAGTGATCTGGAGATTGCAGATTTGAATATGGGAACGTTACAGCAATATTATGAGTTCTGCATTGAAAAGAAATATGGGTATAATTTGGAAAAATATAAGAAAAATCGGTTGTATATGAAGGTTAACGAAAGTGAGATGCAATACGCATATTCTTCTGATTTTAAGATCGAGGTAAAAAAAGAAATTGAACAGATGATTAAGATGCGAGACATTGATTACCAGTACGGATGTAACTTACTAAAAGAAAAAATGGAAAAAGTGAAGGTAATCACATACAAGAATGTTATCAGGAGTAAGATATTAACATGTCAAAAATTATTGAAGAAAAATGAGGAAATTTTAAATGAATATTGCAAAGTAATTGGGGTATTGATTGAAAAAATGTATGCACTTCAAAATACATTAGGAAATTATAAGAATAATACATCCAGAATAATAACAAGCAAAATTTTAGAAAAGGAAAAACAGATCACTAAACTTAATGATAAGATAAAAAAAGATGATAAACATAGAAACAATTCGGAGCAAGGTCGAACTAATAATTTGAATTATTTGCATAGAATAGAAGAAGAAAGAAAAGCTCTTTTAAAGGCAAAAGAAAATATAGAAAATGATGATTCTTATTTTTCTAAGTTGATGGATATTTATGTGTATGTAAAACAAGAGATAAAAGAATATGATGATTGTAACAAATATAATTACAGTTTGATGAGTATTTCTATGGAAGAGAAATATGAAGGAATACGGTTGATAGATGAATTAAAAGCCACATGCCATAGCATATTGAATACATTATCAGGATGTGCTATGCCATATCAGGAATGGAATAATGATATCGTTAAAAGTGTTAATAATGTATATTTGGCGGTGGCAGATTTAGAAAAAAATAAAACAAATTATTTGCCACAGAAATATCAAGAACAGTTGAAATGTGTAGAAAAGAATTATGTCGAATTGGAAAAAAATATTGTAGATATTTTATATGAAAGTCAAATACAGAAATTATATCAGGCATCAGATAAAGAAAAAAAGATAGTGCTTGATTGTTCTCCATATATGTATTTACAAATTTTATATCTTTATGCGGGAGCACCAAATGCAAAAAATGAGACATTAATAACGATAGATGAAGCTCAAAATATGGCATTTGAGGAAATAAAACTTATAGAAAAAATTAATAATGATAAAGTAATATTAAATTTATTTGGCGATGTTAAGCAACATATTGAAAATAGTAAAGGAATAGATTCTTGGGATGATTTAAATAGTATATTAAAGTATGATATGTACGATATGAGAGAAAATTACAGAAATGCTCGTCAGATAACTGAATATTGCAATAGAAAATTCAAACTTAATATGAATGCAATTAATTTAGATGGTTCAGGGGTACATGAGTTGTTAGATGCTGCACAGTTTGATATGAAATTGATTGAAATAGTGCGTTCACCAATGAATTCGGGAATAAGTAGTATAATAGTAAAAAATATTGATGAAGCGAAGACTATTATGGATATACTGGCAGAATATCAGCTAAAAATTAATAATATGGTAGATGAAGCAAACAACTTAGACATAAGCAAGTGGAATTTAATGACGGTTGAACAGTCAAAGGGACTAGAATTTAAGACAGTATTTGCAATTTCTGGTCGTATGAGCCAAAATGAGAAATACATATCGTACACAAGAGCCTTAGATGAACTATATGTTTATGATGATGAATTGAAACTTCGATTGAAGCATAAAGACGTTTGTGATGGAGTTATTGAAAAAGTAACTCCGACTACAGAGCGTAAAAAAAGAAAAAAGCGTGCGAGAATAAACTAGAAAAGGTGTTCTTGATGTGCAGAAGTAGTATTGATTCTTACTATTAAGCAATGCTTAATCGAGGAGTATGTGGAAAGAGGATTGTTCTGCTAATAGCAACAATCCTCTTCCTTTGTGTGATGTAATTTGATCGGAACCGATGTTCTCTTTTGTACAATCTTATATTAACAAAATTTTCGAGAAAAAGCAACAAAAATTGATCGACAAAATTCGACATTTATACATAGCAAATTCAATCATGAAGTATTAGCAAGGAAGGCTTATGAGAACTTCTGGACAAATTGTCCAGAAGTTGAAAGACGCTATGCGAAGCATATTTTTGTAATTAAAAAATAAGTCGGATTTGGGAGAAAACTGTTGAATATTTCTGTAAGAGTCTGTTATAATTTAAACAGATTTTTGATAGCAGATTCATGTGGCGAAACATTGTTAGTTACTGAATTTGCATAGTCGAAGTTACAAAGGAGAAGATAAACAGCATGAATAAACAACAGCTTGCTCAGAAAATCTGGGCATCCGCAAATCAGATGCGGTCTAAAATTGAGGCGAATGAGTATAAAGATTATATTCTTGGATTTATTTTTTACAAGTATTTGTCTGATAAAGAAGTCAAGTTCTTAAAGGAAAATGATTATGATGATGAATTGCTGAAAACAGTATCAGAAGAAGATGACGAGACTGTAAAGTGGGTTCAGGAGAATATCGGTTATTTTATTTCATATGACGATTTGTTTTCTACATGGCTGTCAATGGGAAAGGATTTTGATGTATCTAATGTTCGTGATGCACTTTCTGCATTCAGCCGTCTTATTTCGAATACCCATAAAAATGTATTTGACAAGATTTTTGATACATTGCAGACAG
>CAVCCE010000304.1:0-2013 GCA_963600555.1 Duodenibacillus sp. | reverse complement strand
CTGTTAAATGTGATTCTTTTATTATTGAATTGGATGAAAGTATCAGTGATGAATTTTTATCCAGGATCATAAAGGCGGTATCGTAAACGTCAAATAACGTGTACTGTAGAAATGAAGCAATCGCAGAAGCTTTTCACTATATGCAAATTGTAGAAGCATGGGGAACAGGTATTCCTAGAATCATTAATAGATGTAAAGAATATGGATTGCCTGAACCAGTGTTTGAAGAATTTGGAAATGGATTTAAGGTGATACTGTATAGAAAAGTAAGCAGCACTCCGGAAAAAGTAAGCAGTACTTTTGAAAAGTATGTTTTATTGTTGGAAAAAGATAATGTGTCAAATACATTCATTCATAATATTAGGATTGTTTTATGAGAATCATTATGAGGAAGAACCATTCGAACAAATAAATGTAATGAATTGGTTGAATTGTTCTAAATCTAAAGCAACTAATATAATGAATGTATTGAAACAAACAGGTATTATAGAAAAAGTAAGTGGTTTTGGTATAGGAAAGTACAAATTCAAAGATATCCAAGATTGATTATTATGAGTGGGACTCGATTTCTCGAGTCCTTTTATATTAGTACGTTGTGAAAATTTGAATTAATTTTTGGGATTTTTAAAAAACTTGTGAATATTATAAGTGAAGGAGTACTTATAGTATGAGTGGTAGAAATATACAAGAACAACAGAATATTGAATGGAAAGAATCGTGGAGAGATGAATATTTGAAATGGATATGTGGATTTGCGAATGCACAAGGTGGGAAAATATACATAGGTTATAGTGACAAAGGTGAATTGATTGGTATAGAGAATAGTAAGAAATTATTAGAGGAAATTCCTAATAAAGTAAGAGAATCTATGGGTATCATTGTTGATGTTGATCGTATGATTGAAGATGGTAAAGAATATTTAGTGATAGTTGTACCTGCTTATCCTATTGGGATTTCTTATAAAGGAATATATCACTATCGCAGTGGAAGTACGAAACAAGTGTTAACAGGACCTGTATTAAAATCTTTTTTAATGAAGAAAAGAGGAATCACTTGGGATGATACCCCAATTCCAGCATTTAGATTAGAAGATGTAGATGATAAAGCTATTATGAAGTTTAGAAATTTAGCTTTAAGAAAAGGTCGAATAGATAAGAATTTGTTAGAAGAATCAAAAGAAATGCTATTAGAAAAGCTACATATGTATAATGGAAAATATCTGAATCATGCTGCAATGTTGTTGTTTAGTGATGATCCTGAAAAATATCAAGTTGGAGCGTATATTAAGATTGGGTATTTCGAAAATGATGCAGATCTTTTGTATCAAGATGAAATCCATGGTTCTATATTAGAATAGGTAGATAAGGCGATAGAATTGATACAATTAAAATACATGAAGGCAAGAATTACATATGAAGGTATGCAAAGAATTGAACGTTATTTTGTACCTGAACTTGCACTAAGAGAAGCTTTAGTAAATGCTATTTGTCATAAACAATATCAGTCTGGTGTTCCGATACAAGTTAGTGTTTATGAGGATAAACTGTATATTGCGAATGATGGTTGTTTGCCAGAGAATTGGACGCTAGATAATTTACTGACAAAACATGCATCAAAACCATATAATCCAAATATCGCAAATGTATTTTATTATGCGGGATTTATTGAAAGCTGGGGAAGAGGTATAGAAAAAATAAGTAGTACATGCAAGCTGGAAGGTGTACCAGTACCTGAATATATAATTAATCCATCAGATATCATGATCAAGTTTACAGCTAAAAATGAAAAGAGCACAAAAGTGACTAATAGGGTGACTGAAAAGGTGACTAATAGGGTGACTGATAAAGAGAGAAAAATATTAGAATTATTAGAAGAAAATCCAAGATATACAATGTTACAACTTTCAGAAAAGATTGGTGTAAGTAGAAAAACTATAGGTAATTATCTGAAAGAATTACATAATGAAAATATTATTGAAAGAGGAGAGAAATACTTTGATGAAAAAAGGGTTCT
>CAVCCE010000303.1:0-2047 GCA_963600555.1 Duodenibacillus sp. | reverse complement strand
AATACACAACAATATTTACGACTGTTGTTAATACTCCAAATATTAGATAACTAATCAGTTCCTTCTTCATCTTTCTTCTTTTCTTTATACACATCAACCATATACATTCTTGTCATATCATGACTAGCTTGAGAATAGTCTACTTCATCTTTTCTTGCGTTTACTTCTTCATCTGTATATCCATATTCACCAAAATCAAAGTCAGCTTTCTTTTCAGGAGCATAGATACTTTGAAGATACCACTTCAACATCTTCTTTTCATTTAACGCATAACCTACTCTATACATCATATGATTCATCCATCTGATTTTCTTTCCTAATGGAACATGTTTAGAATTAGAGTTCTCATGTTGTCTGTATTTCATTAATGGTTCTGTTAAGAACTTGATATGACCTGCTCTTTCTGCCATTAATCCGATCCATTGATCATGCATAGCTAAATCTTTTGGTACAGGCGTGATAAAAGGTACAAGGTCTTTTCTAAATGCCATACAACTACCTTGGTAACAATTTACACATAGATTCTTAAAGAATCCTTGTTTTACTTTTCTATCTTTGAAGAGATCTTTTCCTAATGGTTTTAGTTCTTCATCTACATACTCACAATTATGCATAACTGTTAATACTGTTTGATCTGCATCAAAAGCCGCCATTACTTTCTCTACTTTATCATCCACCCATACATCATCTTGATCTGATAAGAAAATAAATTCTTTACTACATTTTAGAATGGCATTATTAAAGTTAGGAATAATTCCCTTTTCTTCACAATTGAATACTTTAATGATTTCATACTTTTCTGTATATTCTTTCAAGATATCTAACGTATCATCTTCTGATTCATTATAAGAAATAACTACTTCATCTGTATCATCTAATTGTTTAAGAATAGAATCTAATTGTTCTCTTAGATACTTTCCACCATTGTATACTGCCATTGCGACTGAAATGTTCATATTTCATCCCTCCAGTTTTTGTATTACTTCATCAAATTTCTGATTGATGACTTTATTCTCAAAATACTTTAAGAAAGTATCTTTTGTCTGTATTCTCATATCCTTATATTCATCACTTGTTAGAGATATGATCTTATCTACATCTGTTAGATTAAAACCTATCTTTTCTTTATTAACGAGTTCTGTAGTATCACCTTTGATATTATTGATCAAAGGTAATCCATGTGATAAATAATCTAATGACTTCATTGTTAATCCAACATAAACGGTATCTTTCATTACATTGATACCAAAGTGACAATGTTGGAATATCTCTTGTTTCTTTAATTCATCATAAACAATTCCATGATACTGATATGGAATAGAATTCTCTTCTAATTGTTGAATGAATGTAGTTCTATTCTCACCTTCACCTACAATATCAACAAATATCTTCCTTTTCTTCATGACTTCTTTTAAGAATGTAATGATCTTAGTTATATCAATGATATGATTGATTGAACCACAATATAAGAAATGAATACATTCATTGATATCATCATATGAATCTATGATTCTATTTGGTTGTGCTAAATATACTGTTTGAATATCTTTCTTTGTATATTTATTTAATACATCTTTAAATAAATTACATTCACTTGTTATACAATCACTACTATCTAAATAATGATTCCTTAGATTTCCCCATATATTTAATACAGGGGTAGCTGCCTTCTTTAATGTATTTGATACAGGTAAGCTTTCAGGCCACATATCTAGTACATCGAACCATACTTTCACATTTGGATGATTCTTCTTATAGATACCAAATTGTTTGACCATACTGTTAGGTGGAACCATAACATAAATCAAAGATACATCACTATGCTTCTCAGCTTCTTCAATACATGTCTTAGCAAACAGCGCATGAGAATGCATTCTCGCATAAGATAAGTTTCTTTGATATTCTTCTACATGTAGATAATGAACACCTATCCTTTTATTCACATAGTATTCTTTACGAACATGATCAAAATCCGCAAAGTAGATTTCAGTTTCATAACCATTTCTCTCTAATGCGGATTGGACATATTGAATACGGATGTCATAAT
>CAVCCE010000302.1:0-2048 GCA_963600555.1 Duodenibacillus sp. | reverse complement strand
GAATACTTTGACAGGTAATGTAACTGTTTATGCAAATTGGACAGCTAAGACAAAAGACATTGTCTTTGATCCTCGAAATGGTAGTGGAACGACACCAGTTAACGTAGCTTATGATTCTACTACTGTAGGTATAACAACACCTACTAGAGATACGTTCGTATTTGATGGTTGGTATACTGATACAAATTACACAACACAAGTCATTGATACGAATGGAAATATTGTTAACATAGATGCATTGAACGAGATGGTATTGTCTAATACTACGCAAACACTTTATGCTAAGTGGAAGAAACAATTCTCACTTGTATATGATCTTGGTAGCAATCACACACTAGATGGCATTACAAAAGTAAATGGTGAATCGATTGAGGCTTATAATCCAACAAGTTATTCCTATGATAAATATGTATTCCAAGGTTGGTATTACTGGAATGATTCTGAAGGTAATGATGTCGTACAAGTTATGGATACATCTGGTAATCCATTAAATCCAACAATTGATGGTGTTATGACAAATGGTGTATTCAATGTATCTGATACAACGGACACTGTTACATTACACGCAAAGTGGAGTACGACAAGTTCAGTCACTGGATATTTCCAAGTAGATTCTCTATCAAGTAATGGTTCTTACGTCATTGTGAATAGTGATAATACACAAGCACTCACGAATAACAATGGTAGTGTAGGATCTACAAGTATTACAGTCATGGATGGTGATACACCATATATTTCAAATACTGTAGATAGTAGTGCTGTATGGACATACTCTAACAATAACAATGAACTCACAAATAGTAATCGAAACTTGTACGTTTCAAGTAGAAGAACAGTTTGGACTTATACTTATAGTTTATCGTTATCAAGTAATTCAAGTAGTTCTTGGAGTTATTCAAATAATGAATTGACTACTAGTATTAGTAGTGGATGGTGGGATACAACAGTCTACTTAACTTACAACAATGGATTCTCTGTAAGTACAAGTAGTTCAAATGTTAATCTCTATCAATTAGATACAAGAGATATTACGCATGATACTTGGGAGTATGAACCTAAACAAGATAATGGAAATGCTTCCAGCATGGATGGCGTAGGCGGTGATTTTGAAGAAGTAGGAGATGCATCGAATGATGTAGGAAACAACACAACTCCTTCAACAAATACAAATACTGTTGAATCAGCTAGTGTAAATGATCAAACACCTTCTACACAATTAGAAACAAATACACAACAAGAACCTTCAGAAAGCGAAACAAATAAAGAAGAAAATCAATCTGAAGAAGAAACAAATGAATAAGTAAGGCAGAAAGGAGGAGATGTCTATGAAAGAAGTAAGAAGAAAACTGAATAGTCAACAAGGTGTCTCCATCCTTTTTGCGCTATTGTTGTTACTTGTTACTGCGATGGTTTCTACGGTTATCGTATCAGCTAGTTTATCTTCTGCGAAAAGAACGAATTCTAGAAAATCTACGATACAAGAAACTTCATTCTTAGATTCTAGTGCATTACAAATTAAGAATCAGATATTGGATGTATGTAAGAATGATATTCCATTATATGTTGATAGTGAGAGTGTATATTCAATTGATGATGTTGGTAGTGATTTCAATACAGAAATCAAAGAACTAACAGTTGCGTATATGAATAAAGATACAAACTATACATTTAGTGAAGAAACGAATCATTCATTTGATATCGTAACAAGTTATGATTCTAAGGAGAATACAGTGAAGGTCCAATATGGTTATCAAGATGTTGGTGATGATAGTGGATTAGCGATATTCAAGTTAACAAGTGGTGAAAGTAAGATGTATGTCATATTTAATATGACTATTACAGATTCTAAAGTGACTTGGACATGGAATCGTGCGAGTGGAAAGGGAGTTGAATCATGAAGAAGTTAAAGAATACACATGGTGAAACGATCGTTGAAGCACTCGTAAGTGTACTAATAGTTGCGTTATGTTTTGTTGCCTTACAAGGTAGTATCGTAGCGAGTGCTAAAGTGAATTCGCAAGCGAAAGAAATGATACGTAACTTTACGA
>CAVCCE010000301.1:0-2051 GCA_963600555.1 Duodenibacillus sp. | reverse complement strand
AACGACACCAGTCTGGTATGCCATCAAAACTTCATTTCTGTCTTTGAAGACATGACCTTCATTATCGCCATATCTTCTCCATCTTTCTGCCTCAACAGGTTCATTCAACTTGTCTAAAGCATCAGCTTTGTTGTAGAACTCTTCCTGTGTTTCTTCCATATTCAAATAGAAGTTACCAAGTACTAAGTCCTGGCCAGGAGTAACGATAGGTTGACCATCCTTTGGACCAAGGATATTGTTTGCACCAAGCATCAATACTTCAGTTTCAGCTCTTGCCATTTCACTTAATGGAAGATGCACAGCCATCTGGTCACCATCGAAGTCAGCATTAAATGCTGGACATACTAATGGATGTACACGAATTGCACGACCTTCTACTAATTTAGGGAAGAAAGCCTGAATACCTAATCTATGAAGAGTAGGTGCACGGTTTAAGAATACTGGATGTCCATCAATTACTTTTTCAACACAATCCCAAACTCTTGGATCTTGACGAGCAATTAACTTTTCAGCAGTCTTTGAGTTTGTTGCGATATGTTGGTTAACAAGTTCATTGATAACAAATGGTTTATATAACTGAATAGCCATTTCCTTTGGCAATCCACATTCACTCATCTTAAGGTTAGGTCCGATAGCGATAACAGAACGACCAGAGAAGTCAACACGCTTACCTAATAAGTTCTGTCTGAAACGACCTTGTTTACCCTTCAAGGAATGAGATAGAGACTTCAATGCACGTCCACCTGCACCAGTTGTAGGCTTAGAACGACGACCATTATCAATTAATGCATCAACTGCTTCTTGAAGCATTCTCTTTTCATTTTGAACGATGATTGCAGGAGTACCAAGTTCCAACAACTTCTTCAAACGATTGTTTCTTGTAATAACTCTTCTATATAGATCATTAAGATCTGAAGTAGCGAATCTACCACCATCCAACTGTAACATAGGTCTAAGATCTGGTGGAATAACAGGTAATGTAGTCAAAATCATCCATTCAGGCTTATTGTCTGATTTTAAGAATGCTTCAACTGTTTCAAGTCTCTTAATGAGTTTCTTTCTCTTTTCACCTGTAGCTTTTTCAAGATCCTTCTGAATTGCATCATATTCTCCTTGAACATCACACTGCTCAAGTAAAACTTTGATAGCTTCTGCACCAGTCTGTGCAGAGAATGAACCAGGTCCGAACTTAACTGTAGCTTCTCTAAGTTGTTTTTCAGAAAGAATTTCCTTGTACTTAAGATCTGTGTCTCCTGGATCTGTAACGATCCAGCTAACGAAATATACAACTTCTTCTAACTGTTTTGGAGCAACGTTAAGAAGTAAGCTCATACGGCTAGGAATACCTCTTAAATACCAAATATGAGCAACAGGAGCAGCAAGATCAATATGACCCATACGTTCTCTACGAACACTACTCTTCGTGATTTCAACACCACATCTGTCACATACAACACCTTGGTATCTAATCTTCTTATACTTTCCACAAGCACATTCCCAGTCCTTTTGTGGACCGAAAATGCGTTCGCAGAATAAACCATCCTTCTCAGGTTTCTGAGAACGATAGTTAATTGTTTCAGGCTTCTTTACTTCGCCATAAGACCATTCATGGATCTTTTCAGGTGATGCAAGTCCGATTTTAATTGCTGTAAAGTTGTTAATATTCATCTGACTTCATCCTCCTTATTCATCTGATTCAGCACTGTCATCAATACCAACGACTGCTGCTTCTGGAATATCTTCTTCAAGACTATCCTTGATAGTGAAACCTAATTCTTCAGCATCATTTACATATTGCTGACGATTTAGATCAATCTTTGTTTCTTCTTTGAGTTCTTCCTGTTCCATCTGTTTGAGATCCATTTCATTACCATCATCATCCATCATGCGGACATCTAATGCTAATGCTTGTAATTCATGAACCATAACTCTAAATGATTCAGGAATACCAGGTTCTGGAAGATCTCTACCCTTAACAATTGCTTCATAGCTCTTTGTACGACCCATGATATCATCTGACTTAATTGTTAAGATTTCTTGTAAAGTATGAG
>CAVCCE010000300.1:0-2068 GCA_963600555.1 Duodenibacillus sp. | reverse complement strand
CCTTTAAAGAATACTTTTACTTTTTCGTTATTTGTTAAGATCATCATTACGATCAATACGATTGCGTAAACAAGCATACGATAAGAGGATAAGAATCTTAACATTTCAGGCAACATAACAAGAACCGTTGTTGCGATGATCGTACCTGTCATATTTCCAAGTCCACCTAATACAACATAAACGAGGATAAGAATAGATGTATTAAAATCAAACTTTGTTGCAGCAACAGAAGCATAATTCATCATATACAAAGCTCCAGCTGCTCCACCTAATGCACTACTCATAACAAATGCCAATGTTTTAGTATGAGAAACATGGATACCTACAGTCTCTGCCGCAATCTTATTATCACGACAAGCTTGGATTGCACGTCCTTCTTTAGAATAGATAACATTATAAACAATGATCAAGGCAATAATGATTAATACGATACCTGCAGTAAATGTAGAAATAGAGTTATTACCTGTAACACCCATAGGTCCAGAAATAATGACTTTACCACCTTCTTGAAGCTCCATCGTATTATTAATGAATGAGAAATGAATTCCAACTGAGTCAACACCTACATATAAGTTATTGATCAAGTTCATAATAATCTGACCAAAAGCCAAAGTAACGATTGCTAGATAATCACCTTCAAGTTTCAATACAGGAATAGACATCAACCATCCAATAATTGCTGCAAATACTGTTCCAACAATGATACAAATGATTAAACGAATAATATCACTTGAAATCGTATTTACTAAACAAGCATTTACTACCGCAGCACTAAATCCACCTAATGCCATAAATCCAGCTTGTCCTAAATTTAATTCACCTGAAATACCAACATTCATATTAAGTCCGATTGCCGCAACAACATAACAACAAACAGGAACCAATAATGAAGTAATCATTCTAGGAATAGAACCAGCTGATTGAAAAATACTAACAACAATATAAATTAATATAACTAAAGAAAAAGAAATTGTACGTCCGCGTGTTTTAGGACCGAAAAGAGATTTTACAAATTTCATACCAATCACCTCAGACTTTCACATTTACTTTCTTACCTAATAAACCAGTAGGTTTAACAAGTAAGATTACGATCAATACCATAAATACAATGGCATCAGATAACTGTGTAGAAATATATGCACGTGTTAGATTTTCAATAACGCCTAACAATAATCCACCTAGGAATGCACCAGGAATAGATCCAATACCACCAAATACCGCAGCTGTAAATGCTTTGATACCTGGCATAGAACCTAATGTTGGATAGACAGATGGATATGTCGCGCATAATAGAATTGCGGCAATTGCTGCTAGACCAGAACCAATTGCGAATGTAATAGAAATGATCTTATTAACATTGATTCCCATCAAAGATGCTGCACCTTTATCTTCGCTGCAAGCTCTCATAGCTCGACCAGTTTTTGTATTGTTGATAAACAATGTTAAAACGATCATGATAATGACACAAGATGCAATCGTTATTAGTGTTAAATAAGGAACACTTAATTCACCAATTGTAATTGATCCAGATAAAATCGTTGGGAAGATCTTTGTATCTGTACCCCACAATAACATCGCACCATTCTGCAAGAAATAAGATACACCAATAGCAGTGATCAATACAGATAGAGAAGATGCCTCTCTCAAAGGCTTATAGGCGAGTCTTTCAATAACTACACCCAATACCGTACAGACAACAATAGAAAGTAAGATTGCCACAAACACTGGTAAACCAGCTCTCATAGTCAAATATGCTACGAAAGCACCGACCATGATGATATCACCATGAGCGAAGTTCAACATTTTTGCAATACCGTAGACCATGGAATATCCTAGCGCAATAATGGCATATACACTTCCTAGTCCAAGGCCACCTATCAAATAAGATAAAAAAGCCATAGCTTATCCTCCTTTTTTATTAAATAAGAAAGAAGGCTGTTATTGACGATGCAACGAACAGCCTTCATGCGTCCTAAATCTTATTCAGCACTTACGTAAGTACCGTCTTTGATTACAATAGCCTTAGGAGCCTTAGAAACTTCACCATTTTCATTCCATGTTACATCAG
>CAVCCE010000299.1:0-2071 GCA_963600555.1 Duodenibacillus sp. | reverse complement strand
GAAATAGAAGTTTTACCTGAAGCTGAACCACCAGCAATTCCAATAATCAAAGGTTTCATATCGTTTTCTCCGTATAACTAATTAATTGATTTTTCTCATTGTAATGAAATTCAAAATAGAATTCATTAGAATCATTCAACATTCTTTTTAAAAAGATTCTATCACCTTCCCAAAGATCTAATGAAAAGATATCTTCTTCACCCACTTCAACAAGTTGTCCTTCATCACATTCATGTCTTATTCCAGAATAATCATGACTTTGATAGATCATACAAACTTCATCTTCTAAATGAGGATAATGAAAAATGATTTCTCCACAAAACTTCAATTGATGAACATTATATCCCGTTTCTTCATACACTTCTCTGATGGCACATTGTTCAAAAGATTCATTTTCTTCAACTTTACCACCTACACCAATATACTTGTTATGATTTACATCATTTTTCTTTTTGTTTCTTTTCAAAAACAACCAAGTATTTTCATGTACCAAGTACACACAAGTACTATATTTCATAAATTAATAACAATTCAGATATTTAGCAACATTAGCATTATGTTCATCTAAAGTCTCAGCATAATGTACTGTACCATCTCCACCAGGACAAACTTCAGCCATAAAATATAAGTAATTTGTATCAGCTGGTGAAATAGCAGCTTGTAATGCAGCCTCTCCTGCGTTTTCAATTGGTCCAGGAGTTAAGCCAGCATTCTTATAAGTATTGTAAGGTGAATCATAATCTGGATTTGCTTCACAAGATTGCCAGTTATCTTCTTGCTTATCAAAATCAATAGCGTAACAAACAGTAACAGAACTTTGTAACATCATTCCTTGATCCAATCTGTTATAAAATACAGAAGCTACTTTAGCTAGATCATCAGGATTTGTACCTGCTTCATATTGAATAATAGAAGCCATTGTATAAATTTCTGCAATACTATGATTGCTTGCTTCGATTTGATCCTTATACTTATTAAAAACAACCAAAGTTTGATCTAATAAAGTTGTTGTAATATCTTCAGCAGTTGTTTCTTTATTAACATAATATGTTTCAGGTGCTAAATACCCTTCTAAATAGATTCTTACACCATCATTAAACATTTCATCAGTAATAAAAGGATATTTATCTTTTTGAGATGAAATCCAATCTTTGTTATTCCAAAGAGCTAGCAATTCATCTGAACTTACATTCGTTACTTCAGAGAATTTCTTTGCGGCATCCTTTGCCCAATCCCCTTCAATAACAGTTACAGATACTTGGTCTCTTTTTGCAGCATTCTGATCATTTAGGTAAGTGAACATCTGTTTAATATCCCAGCTCTTATCTAAAGTAAATAGGCCTTGTTTTACATCTGTCAGATTAAATACTCTTGCATATGTATAAGCTACATCTGCATTTTTTATAATTCCTTCTTCCTGTAATTTATTAGCTACATCTTTAACTGTAGAACCATCTTCGACCATAAACTGAACTTCTTCGCTAGTAGAAGAAACTGGTTGTAGACCACTATAAATCGTATATACACCAATTCCAAGAACAATCAATAAAACAAGAATAATAACAGTCAAGATTTTTTGAATCATTGGAGTTGTCTTTCTCTTTTTCATTCTAATTGCCCTTTCTTCTTCTGTTTCAGTATGAGGAACATATGCTTCTTTATATAATTCTTCAAAAGGTACACTATTCGTTTTTACAACAGGTTGTTTATTCGTGCGAGCATGTTTTGGTACACTCGTTGTAGAATTTTCTGTTAAAACCTTTGACAATTCATCTTCAGCTTGAGGTAATGGATCATCATCAGCCTTTGCTTCAACTTCTGTTTTTTGAGTGTCATCCAATGCTTCTGATAATTCATCATCAACTGTAGGATCTTCATCCTGCAACGAAGCAGGAATTTCTGGATCAATAAGTTTAAGATTTTTATCAGTAACCCATTTTGTACGACCGTTGTCAACAATCTTATATCTACTTGTATTAGGATTAAAATCTTCAATCTCAACTTCATTACCTAAATAATCAATCTTTGTACCATTACGATATTTCTGACCATCTTTTAATGCGTCAAGATC
>CAVCCE010000298.1:0-2074 GCA_963600555.1 Duodenibacillus sp. | reverse complement strand
CATGATGAAAGAAAGTATTTGAATTCAAAATACTGAAAAGGTATAATGAAGTCTGTTAAAACGTTACGAGAAAAGAATATGGCTGAAATAAGCATTTCTGAGAGAGGAATCTAGTTGGTGAAATGATTCTGTTATGTGTTCAGTGAGTTCGCTTTTCCATGTGAAGCTAATCACTTCCGTATACTCACGTTACGAGTGAATCAAGGTGCGTATCTATAGGATACGAATCAGGATGGTACCGCGTTAATCAACGTTCCTGTTTGTTCAGGAACGTTTTATTTATGTAAAGGGGATTATTATGAGCGACAAAATTACAGAAGTTCAAAGTGCTGCGTTAGTTGCAATCGAACAAGCTTCAGACTTAGCTGCACTACAAGAAGTAAAAAACACGTATCTTTCTAAGAAGGGTGCAATTACTGGCTTGATGAAGGAAATGAAAGATCTTCCTAAAGAAGAAAAACCTGCATTTGGTCAGAAGGTCAATGTTTGTAAACAAGTAGTTACAGAAGCATTGGAAAAGAAACAACAGGATCTAGAAGTAGCAGCGACAGCTATGAAGCTAGAAAAAGAAAGAATTGATATTACTTTACCTGCTGATTCTCTTAGAATTGGAACAAGTCATCCTTTGATGTTGATCCAGAAGGAAATTGAAGATTTGTTCTTAGGTATGGGATATAAGATTGCGGAAGGACCTGAAGTTGAACAAGATTACTACAACTTCGAATTGGCTAATATTCCACAAGATCATCCTGCACGTGATATGCAAGATACATTCTATATTGATCCAAATACATTATTAAGAACACATACAACTGCAATGCAGATGAGAGAGTTAGAAAAGGCACATGGTCAAACACCTATTAAGTTGATCTGCCCTGGTAAGGTCTATCGTAGAGATGACGATGACGCAACACATTCTCATCAATTTATGCAGTGTGAAGGACTAGTTGTTGGTGAACATGTTACTTTAGCTGACTTAAAAGGAACATTAGAATTCTTAGCAAACAAGATGTTTGGTGAAGGTAGACAAATTCGTTTCAGACCTTCCTACTTCCCATTCACAGAACCATCTGTAGAAGTAGATGTGTCTTGTCCTTTCTGTAATGGTAAGGGATGTAATGTATGTAAAGGTAGTGGTTGGATTGAAATCTTAGGTGCTGGTATGGTTCATCCACATGTACTTGAAATGAATGGTTTTGATCCAGATAAGTGTAGTGGATTTGCATTTGGTGTTGGTTTGGAACGTGTTGCGATGTTGAAATATGGAATTAATGATATTCGTAACTTCTATATCAATGATGCTAGATTCTTAAAGATGTTTGATCGTTTTGATTAATGAAGGAGGAAACAAGAGATGAAATTAAGTTATAAATGGTTAAGTGAATATGTTGATTTGTCAGATGTAACTCCTGAAGAATTGGCGAATAAGATGACAACTGCAGGTCTAGAAGTTGAAGGTATCGATAAGATGGCTGAAGCAGAAGGACTTGTTATTGGTGAAGTTGTAGAATGTGAAGATGTAGAAGGAACACATTTACATAAAACACAGACTTGTGTTGGTGATAAGACATATCAGATCATCTGTGGTGCTCCAAACTGTAGAAAAGGATTGAAAGTTATCGTAGCTTTACCTGGTGCTAAGTTACCTGGTGGAACGATCGAAGCAAAACCTCTTCATGGATTAGAATCTAACGGTATGTTATGTGCATTGTTTGAACTTGGTGTAGATAAGAAAGCTTTAAGACAAGATCAAATCGATGGCATTGAAGAATTACCTCAAGATGCTCCAGTAGGAGAAACAGATGTTCTTGGTTATCTTGGTTTAGATGATACGATCTTAGATGTATCTTTGACTCCAAATAGAGCAGATTGTTCTGCAATGTGGAACATGGCGAAAGAAGTTGGTGCTATCTTACATAAAGAAGTAAAATGGCCTGATTATGCTGGTAAGAGCGATTGTGGAGAAGAAGGAGATTTTAAGGTTTATACAAACACAGAAAAGTGTGGATGTTATATTGGCAAAGTCGTTAACCACGTTAAAGTTGGACCATCTCCTAAGTGGATGCAACAATAT
>CAVCCE010000297.1:0-2093 GCA_963600555.1 Duodenibacillus sp. | reverse complement strand
TTTTCTTATATAGAAAAGATGATCTATTGCCAAAACGCCGAACAAAATTGTGCCAAAACGCCGAAAAATGTTTTTTTGGTAAGATTAGAATCTCAATTATGGGATTCTTTTTTTCTTTTTACTATCTAGTTTTTATAAATCAATGGTCTATAATGGTAGTGCTTACAAAAGGAGTAAAGTATATGGGTTTTAGTAAAGACTTTTTATGGGGTGGCGCAACTGCTGCCAATCAGTATGAAGGTGGTGTTTTTGAAGGCGGTGCTGGACTAGCTACTGCTGATGTCATGACAAATGGTTCTCATACTGTTAGAAGACAGGTTACATGGAAGAAGGAAGATGGAACAACAGGTTCTACACCTTTATGTTTTGGAAGTGATGAAAGACATTTACCAGAAGGAGCAATTCCTTGTTTATTAGATGATGACAAGTATTATTATCCTTCTCATATCGCATCTGATTTCTATCATCATTACAAAGAAGATATCAAGTTATGTGCAGAAGAAGGATTTAATTGTTTCCGTTTATCTATCAAATGGTCACGTATCTATCCTAATGGAGATGATGCTGAGATCAATGAAGAAGGAATCAATTTCTATAAGAGTGTATTTGAAGAATGTAAGAAGTATGGTATTGAACCAGTCGTTACATTATTGCACTATGAAACACCTCTATCATTAGCACAGAGATTCAATGGTTGGGATGATAGAAGATTGGTTGAACTATATGTTAGATATGCTGAGACATGTTTTGATAGATTTGAGGGTCTATGTAAGTATTACTTAACATTTAATGAAATCAACTGTATTGAAGCTGCACCTTACGTTACTGCAGGTTTGATCCATGCGGATGAACAGAATATCGCTAACGCAACATTCCATCAGTTCTTAGCTAGTGCTAAGACAGTTATCAGTGCACATAAGAATCATCCAGATATCAAAGTTGGTATGATGCTAGCTTTTGGTCCTGTTTATGGTTATACATGTGATCCATATGATCAGTTATTAGCGAAACAACAAGAAGATAGAACATTGTTCTATTCTGATGTACAAATGACAGGTGTATATCCTAACTATAAGTTGAAGGAATATGAAAGAGATGGAATTACAATTCCTTCCCAGGATGGAGATTTTGAAACACTTAAAGAAGGTGTTTGTGATTTCTTGAGCTTCTCATGTTATGGAAGCCATGTACAAACAACACACATGGAAGATGATATGCAGAAGGGCGAAGGAAATGGTGCTATGCAAAGAACAGTTGCCAATCCTTATCTTAAGACAAATGCTTGGGGATGGGCTACAGATCCTCAGTGTTTGAGAATTGCGTTGAATACTTTCTATAACAGATATCATTGTGATCTATTCTGTGTAGAAAATGGTATTGGTTGGAATGATACATTTGAAGATGATACTGTTCATGATGATTATCGTATTGACTATATGAGAGCGAATATCCAATCTATGAAAGATGCAGTAGAGTATGATGGAATTCCACTCATGGGTTATCTCTATTGGGGTTGCGTTGACATGGTAAGTAATGGTGAAGGTGAAATGGCTAAGAGATATGGTCAGATCTATGTTGATGCAGATAACTATGGACAAGGATCAATGGTAAGAAAAGTTAAGGATTCTTATCATTGGTATCAGAAGTGCATCAAGAGCAATGGTGAAGATTTAAAATAAGAGAATTAAGAACATGTTGATCGAATGATTGACATGTTTTTATTATGCAAAAAGTATAAACAAGTATAACAAAGTATAAAAGAAAAATAAAAGTATAAATGAGTATAACAAAGTATAAACAAGTACGAAAACAATGATATATTATAATTGAAAGGGAGATTGAATTATGACAAGTAGAAAAAACACAGAAATAAATCCATTTAATTTAATGTTTGGAGTTTTACCGAAAAGCTATATTTCTCGTGCTGAACAAGAAGAACGTGTTGTTACGACATTCTTGAATAATTCATATGGTTCTCTTTATTTAGTGACAGGAGTTAGAGGCTCTGGAAAAACAGTTTTTATAACTCAAGTGAGCAAGAAAACCCACGGTTTTAACCGTGTGGATGATAGCGAATAAAAACTTTTTTAAGA
>CAVCCE010000296.1:0-2102 GCA_963600555.1 Duodenibacillus sp. | reverse complement strand
AGATCTTTCAACAGATACTGTGAGTATATTGCGTTTTGAAAGAGAAGCACAAGCAGCAGCGGCTTTAGCGCATCCAAATATCGTAGAAATCTATGATGTTGGTGATTATAAAGGACATCATTATATCGTCATGGAATATGTTTCAGGTAAGACACTTAAACAAGTGATTCGTTCTAGAGGACCACTTGTGAATGAAGAAGCTGTCGATATCATGAAACAGCTTTGTAGTGCAGTTGCTGAAGCACATAGTAGGGGAATCATTCATCGTGACATCAAACCACAAAATGTAATCGTTAAAGCAGATGGCTCTGTAAAGATCTTAGACTTTGGTATCGCTACTGCCAAAGGTAGCATGCAACTGACACAAGCAAACAACGTCATGGGTTCTGTTCATTATTTAGCTCCAGAGCTAGCAAAAGGGGAACCTGCCTCTCCACAATCAGATATTTATGCATTAGGTATCGTGTTATATGAAATGTTAGCTGGTGATGTGCCATTTAAAGCTGATCAAGCTGTTCAAATTGCCTTAAAACAAATGAGAGAACCAATGCCTGATGTCAGAAGTATGAATGCTTCTGTTCCGCAAAGCGTAGCGAATGTAATTACACGTGCAACAGCGAAAGATCCAAAAAATCGTTATCGTTCAACAAAGGAAATGTTCCAAGATGTGGCAACATGTTTAAGAGCTGAAAGATTAAATGAACGAAAGCTAGTGATTCAAGATGCTCTTCCAAAAACAAAAAAGGAAACAAAGGTCGAAAAAGCGCAACCTGTAAGTCAGCATACAAATCATGATAAGACGGATGCGTTTGCTAATACGAGAGAACATAAAAGAAATAAGAAACGTACAAAATGGGTGGTAGGTATTTTTTCAGGAGTTATTGTTGTAGGAATATTAGCTGCAGTGATTTTCCATGTGTTACCTCATAATACTACTGTTCCAGATATTACAGGTATGAGTCTTGAAGAAGCCAAAAAGACATTAGAAAAAAATGATCTTACATTAGATGAATCAAATATTACATACGAGCTTACAGATAGTTTAGAAGAAGGAGTTATTATTTCTACTGAACCTGAGAGTGGAAGTGAAGTAGAAGATGGAACAGCTATCAAAGTAAAAGCTTCTTCTGGTGTTGGTGAAACTTGTGAAGATTATGTTGGTCAAAATATTACAGAAGTAAAAAAGGAATTAAATGAAAAATATCCGAATATGACAGTAAATATCATTTCTGAAGATTCTTTACAGAGTGGTGGAACGATCATAAGACAAGAAAATCTAGAAGCGGGTACATTATTTAATCCAAATAAACCAAATGAAATTACATTGGTATATTCTGCTTATCCAACGATTACGATTCCTGATGATATCATTGGAATGGACATCCAAAGTGCTCAGAAAGAACTAGAAGCGATGGGTGCAGTTGTCAGAACAAGTAATCGTGATACGACACAGATGTCACAAGAAGAAATAGATAATCTTACAGTAGGGGTAGTTGTTTCAACAGATCCTGCTTCAGGAACATCATATACACAGAAAGAAAGTAATTATATTACATTATATTATTATTGATATGAAAGCTAGAATTATAAAAATCGTTTCAAAAGAATATACATTGATGGATGAAAAAGGGAATGTCTTAAATGGTATCTTAACAGGAAAGATTCGTAAACAAGTGACACCTGTAACAGGTGATATGGTTGAATGTAAAGAATCAAATGGTTTATATACGATTGAAAAGATACTTCCTAGAATGAATTCAATGATTCGTCCTGCAGTAGCTAACGTTGATCAAGTATTAATCGTTATGTCAGTCAAAGATCCAGATTTTTCTACAGCATTGATAGATAGATTATCAATGTTGATTCGTGCAAGCGGTATTACACCAATGCTGATCATTACAAAATGTGATCTAGGTATCAGTGAAGAATGTGAAAAGAGGATCAAAGAATATGAAAATGGTCCAATGCGTGTAATTCGTACTAAGAAAGGTTCTTTAAATCCTGAAATAGCTGAATGTTTGAAAGATAAGATATCTGTTTTAACTGGACAATCAGGTGCTGGAAAAAGTACATTATTGAATCAATTAGATCCTACATTTCAT
>CAVCCE010000295.1:0-2105 GCA_963600555.1 Duodenibacillus sp. | reverse complement strand
GTTTCAAGTAATATGTACCTTCTCGCATCAGCCACAAGATAGAATCTCCATTTTTCTTCGTTTCATTTCCATAGATATCTTCACTCAGCTCTAGACATCTACTATCATCATATAAGCCATATGTTCCATAACCTTTTACATTCAAACTAATATATGGATTACATTCAAATGTAATAGATGTATCTTTAGGTAAAGTTACACTCTTCACTTTCTTTTCATATGTATATGTTCCATCGATTGAATAGATACGAAATCCATATGTCTTATCTCTTTCTAAGAACGAGTAAGCTGAAGAATCATAAAATGATTGATTCTTAAAAGTAGATAATGAATTGCCATCTTCATCCAACAATTCTATTTCCACATCTTCTAATTTTGTTCCTTTATTTGTTTGAACAAATATATCAATACCAACATGTTTTACCTTATAAATAACAGAATCATTCTGATGATCAATATTCACTCTTCTTATTTCATCATTCCAAGCATAATGTGGTTCCAATGATTCAAGTTTTGCATAATACGTTCCATTTCTTACATTCTTATCATTGATATCCAAGACATCTTTTCCATTCAGATCTTTAACAACTTTCTTACAAGCTTCATCGTAATAAAGACCAATGGTTCCATCAATTTGATTTCCTTTATCATCCACAATATTAGAGTGAATCGATGTATACGGAATCTTCGTTCCATTCACATGAGTTTCTTTGTTATTTTCTATTTCAAAAGAAATATCATCCATCTTTTGATACCCCTCAATGTTTCTTGTTTCTTTTATCGTATATCTCATTCCATCATGCAAACGATTTGTTTGATACACATCTTCATTCATATCAAAAGATAAAACCAAATCATCATTCTCATCATAGATTGAATACTGACTACCTAATAATGGTAAATTTGTATCAATATCACATACTTGAAAATAGATTTGAAATGGCTGGTAAGAAATTACGATTCGTTCATCTTTCTTCGTTTCACTTGTTTTATAAGTAACAGATCCAAAACCATGATACCCACTTGGATGTTCTACATCTTTTACTGTATATTCTGTATTTCTTTTTAAATGAATCTGTTCTCCACTAGTAACCACTTGATTTAAGCCATCTACCCATACTTTAGCGTCTATTTCTTCATCAATATCTTCATCACGTAATGTAATAGAAACATTCACACTATTTTCTTGTGTTGTTAATTCAGTAGTTTTCTTCTTTTCCACCTTCACTTCTGTAATATCTTGATTTAAATAGTAATCTTCAGCTATCTCTATTTGTTTTAAATAATATGTACCTTCATCAACATGAAATAAAATATTTCCTTTATCATCGCTAATTCCAATACATTCTCCACCATTAATATCTTTACAGATTTCTCTTGTTTCTTGATCAAGATACAAAGCATACTTTACACCTTTCAATCCCTCTTGTTTTTCATTCCTTACATTGACAGAAATGATTCCATGGTTTTGATATACAACATGAACCTCATTCTGAAACGATTCGTCTCTTTCTTTTGGAATATCAAACGTAATCATTTCATTCTTTGTATAAGGATCTTTCGTTTCATAACGCAACGTATAAGACTTTCCTGCTTGATAAACAATATCAGGTGTCGATTCTTCATTTGCTGACCATTGATTGACTTCTTCATTTCCATCATATAAGTGATAAGAAACAGGATAAATATCAGAAGTATATTTCATAGTAATTGGATAAGTTGGTAAGGTTGTTTTTTCTTCTAATACATAGACATCAGGATCTAAGAAGTAACCATCAACCGTTTCAATTTGTTTGATATAGATTTTTTCTTGATCAGTAGTAATTGTTTGTGAATTTTCTTCATTCATTTCTACAATGATTTCTTCTTCATCTACATACAATGGATTCTTACACTCAATATCTGTATAAAGTCCATACTTCATACCTTTCACATTTGTTTCTATTTCATACGTATTCATATCATCCTTTTCTACCGGAAATAACAATGATGTGAAAGAAAGTGACAATAAAAGCCACTTTTTCATGCCTCACCCTCTTCTACACTTGGATCTAACACATTGGTAGCTACGATACGATAAGCTCTCTTATCTGTTCCATCTGAAC
>CAVCCE010000294.1:0-2116 GCA_963600555.1 Duodenibacillus sp. | reverse complement strand
TAATTTAAAGATAACCAAAAGTGATCGTTAGAAATTTACCAAAAATGGTAAATAAACGAACAGTATGGTTATCTTTTCATTTTGTTTACACTTATACCGAAAGGAGATGAAACAAAATGAAGAGAAACTTAAATATTATAGGAGTATTTAAAGTTATGGATGATTTTAATATCAAACCAAATTATAGTGAGCTCGAGAGGTTATATGGAATTGATAGACATACATTGAAGAAGTATCACGATGCTGGAAAGATACCAGAACGCAAAAAGTGTACTCATCCATCCAAGTGGGATCCGTATCTAGAATCAATCATTTCTTTGATGGATCTTCCTGGAGTCACAAAAGCAGGAGTATATAATAGTTTGAAATATAAATATCTAGAATTACCTGGCAATTATAATAGCTTTCGTTCATACACTACTCGCAAAGGCATAGTCTGTGCACCGAATGATCCAACGCCTCATGTTCTATATGAAACGGAAATTGGTATACAGCTCCAATGCGATTGGAAAGAATCACTTAAGACACATTCAATAGATGGAACATTATATGAATACAATGTATTTTCTGCCACTTTGGGATATTCAAGAGAACACGTATTCATCTATTCCATTGGCAAGACTGAAGATGACTTTATTCGATGTGTCATTGAAGTATTTCGACGACTTGGTGGCAAGACGAAAATACTTAAGACAGATAACATGAGTGCCATAGTATCAATAAAGAATGGAAAAAGGACAGTACACAAAAAGATACAAGCATTCTTTAAAGACATAGATGTGAAGCTTGAACTATGTGATATTAGGACACCTGAATCAAAAGGAAAAGATGAAAGTGCCAATCGTTTCTTAAATTGGATAAAGGCTTATGATTACCAGATTCATGATGAAGTGGAACTGATACATATCATAGAAGATCATATTACAGCCGAAGCGAATAATAGAGTCAATTCAAGAACACATACGCCACCAGCTATTCTATTCAAAAAAGAGAAAGAATATCTGTGCCCTATTGGAAATGAAATGAATTTAGAAAATTATGTTCAAAAGAGGAAAAGAATAAAAGTACCGAATACATTACTTATCAATTTTGAAAGTAAGCAGTATTCAGTACCATGTAAATATATAGGCAAATATGTAGATGTACTGCCAATCGGAAATGAAATATACATCTACCATAATTCTGCCCTAATTACAGTACATACAGTAACAGAAAACGTCATCAATTACAAAAATGAACATTATACAGAAGCTTTACGTTCGAGACTGAAAAATGACTCAGATGATATTGAAGAGCTGGCACGAAAAAATCTAAAAAGGTTGAACCAACTAGGAGGAGATTGATGATCCATTATACAAAGAAATCTATACAAAACATTTAAAAGAGACAAAAACACCAAGGCAGCACCAACTGCTGCCTTGGCATCAAAAGGAGAAATAATGACAACAAATTATGTAAAACTAGTAAACAATCTAGAAGCTTTGAAATTATATACAATAAAGGACAATCTTTCGCAATACATCGATATGATAAACAATGGTGATAAGACAACGATAGATGCGCTTTACGAATTAACAGAAAAAGAAATGAATCTAAAAGAGATGAGAGCTATCAAGGCATGTGTCCACACAGCAGGTTTTCCATGTGAGAAAACAATTGAAGATTTTGATTTTTCGTTTCAACCAAGTATAAACAAAAAAGAAATTGAAGACTATATGTCATTAAGATTCATGGAAAACAATGAAAATATATTGTTCGTTGGTTCAAGCGGAACTGGCAAAACACATCTAGCCACAGCGATAGGAATAGAAGCAGCGAAGCATCGTAAAAGTGTTTATTTTATAACATGTCAAGAATTGATCATTCAATTAAAGAAAGCGGAGAATGAAAATAGATTAGATCAAAGATTACGATCTTTTACTAGGCACAAGCTTTTGATCATAGATGAAATAGGATATATCAATCTAGATAAAGAAGCAGCTAATCTATTCTTCCAATTGATATCAAGAAGATATGAACAGAAATCAACAATCATAACAACAAACAAGAATCTATCAAAATGGAACGAGATCTTTGGTGAGCCAGTAATAGCTAATGCGATATTAGATAGATTACT
>CAVCCE010000293.1:0-2123 GCA_963600555.1 Duodenibacillus sp. | reverse complement strand
GACAATCAATACATGGGAAGATGCAGACTTCACGACTGTTAATGTAGAAGAAGATATTCAAAAGATCGGATTCACATTGACTGCTGCAGAAGATATCATCAATCCAAGCGATGGTAGTGTTCTAGTCAAGGCGGGCGAACAAGCTGTTAGATTGACTGGTGATAGAAAAAATCCATATGAAAAGGTAAATGAGATCTACTTGGATAGCGAAGGTAATGCAACTGTAACAGGTCTACCAATGGGTAAATACACATTGACAGAAACAACTGCACCAGACTATATCGTCAAGGCAGAACCACAGACAATTGAATTCGTACAAGAAGAAGGAAATACTGAAAAAGCTGTATATGAAGTCACAGCAAAGGTAGAGAATTCTACTACAAGAAATACGATCAAGAAGACTGATGTAGCAGGCGAAGAAATCGGTGGTGCATCAATGAGCGTTACTGATGAAGATGGTAATGTAGTAACATCTTGGACATCTGTTGAAGGCAAAGATTACAACATTGAAGGATTATCAATGGGTAAGACATATACATTGCATGAAGATCTAGCTCCATTAGGATATGTTAAGGCAAGTTCAATCGACTTCACAGTTGATGAAACTGGTGCAGTAGCAACAACTACAATGGTAGATAAGATCGTATCCATCAATAAGACAGATGGCAACGGTAACAAAGTAGAAGGAGCAAAGATCACGATTACTGATGAAGAAGGTAATACAGTTGATGAATGGACTTCTACAAACGAAAAGCATTATGTAAATAACCTAGAAGTTGGTAAGTCATATACATGGCATGAAGAATACTCTGAAAAGATCTTTGGATACTATTACGCTGAAGATTACACATTCACAGTAACAGATGATGGCATCGACCAAGAACTAGAAATGGTTGATTCATCTATCAAGTATCAGATTGCCAAGGTTGATGATAACGGTGATTATGTAAAGGGCGTTACATTGACTCTTACAGATATTACAGATAAGGACAACCCAACAACAGTTGAGCTACCAAACGATGGTGTAACGACTGATGAACCATTTGAATTAGATAAGGTTCTAGGTGCAGAACATACTTATGAATTAGTTGAATCTGAATATGTTGATGGTGTCTATAAGGCAACTAAGATGCAATTCACTGTTCCTAAACATGGTACAAGTGATGTAACTACTATCACTATGGAAGATACATTAACAAACGTATCTGTATCAAAGATTGATAATCATGGTGAAAGAGTTAAAGGTGCTAAGATGAGCATCCTAGAGGCTACAAAGAATGAAGATGGAACTATCACACCAGCTACTGATGAAAACGGTGTAGAGAAAGAACCAATTTACACATTCACTTCTGAAGAAAAGGCAACAGATATTTCTCAATATGTCAAAGGATCTAATGAAGAGTCCGGAGATGTATGGTATATCCTAAGAGAAGATGAGGCCCCATTCGGATTTGAAAAGTGTAAAGATCAACCATTCAAGGTAACGGGGACAAATGAAGAACATCAAGTACTTGTTGCGGTAGATACAAGAAAACAATACTATGTATCCGCTGTAAAGGTAGACAAACAAGATGAAAATAAACTTCTAAAAGGGGCAGAACTAACGCTTTATACAAGCGATGGTAAAGTAGCTAAGGAAGTATCAGGCAAAGAGGCTAAAGGCTTAACAGATGGTCAAGGCAATATCACATGGTGCGTTGAATATAATGGCGATGGAACATCAGATACATTGACAGGTTATTATGTAATGGAAACAAAGGCACCTACGGGTTATAAGCTAAATACAGACAAACATGAAGTAACATTATCAGAATCTTATGATTTCGCTAACGGTGATCCAATTAAGATCGTTATTACAGATGAACAGATTCCTAAGACTCCAGATACAAGTGATATCAATCACCTAGCATTCTATGCTGGATTATTGATGCTTGCGACTGGAGCTTTTTTGTTGCTAGAAAGAAAGAGAAAGAAACAATGATCATTGTGGGAGATTGATTCAATCTCCCCTCTTCTCTTCATAACAAAACAAGCTTTTAAATGATCAGAAAAATAGAACCTATATTTATGGAGAAATGAAACATGATAGAAGATAAAAGCATAGAACATTTAAACTATCTTTC
>CAVCCE010000292.1:0-2123 GCA_963600555.1 Duodenibacillus sp. | reverse complement strand
AATGATCAAAGAAGATCTATTGTCTTTTAATTCATTACTAATATCAGTAGATATTGAGTACATTTTATGATGAAATAATGACAATATTCGATTCAATTCAAGTCTTTCTTCTTTCAAATATGATTGATATTTCAGTAATCGTTCATTCATAAAATCTAGTTGAACGATTTTTTCATTAAGAAGTTTATGTGGATTTTTAAAAACAGAAGAATCCGCATAATGATTTATTTCTCTTTTTTCTTTTTGTATTTTAGATTTCATTGAATTAACTAATCGTATCTTTGATTGATCTAGACTAGCTAAAACTTCATGAATATCAGGTGTTGCTACTTCAACTGCACCAGTTGGTGTATTCGCACGTACATCACTTACATAATCAACTATTGTTGTATCTGTTTCATGTCCAACACCAGTAACAACAGGCGTATGCATCTGAAAAATATATCTAGCAAGATTTTCATCATTAAAGCACCAAAGATCTTCAAGTGAGCCGCCACCTCTTGCTAAAATAATTACTTCATGATTTCCACTTTCTGCTTGTTTTAAAGATTCTATGATCTTATTGGCAGCATCTTTCCCTTGTACAGGAGCAGGATATTCTGTTATGCGAGCTACCGGCCATCGATTATGAAATGTTATCAAAACATCTTTCCTAGCAGCAGTATCTCTACCAGTAACCAATGCGATATCCATAGGATATTTTGGCAAACATTGTTTGTGAGCTTCATTAAACAAGCCTTCTTGATACAACTTTTTCTTTAACTCTTCTAGTTTTAAATAAAGTTCACCAATCCCACTAGGTTGCATATTAGTAGCAACCATCTGTACGCTTCCATATGCTTCGTAAACAGTAACATCACCAACCAAAATGACTTTATCACCATTTTTAGGCTTAAATGTAATCTTTCTATTTTGATAAGCAAACATACAACAAGTTAAACTTGCTTTATCATCTTTCAAAGAAAAATACCAATGTCCTGAATTTGGAATTCTAAGATTTGAGATTTCCCCTTCTATCATTACACCATGTAATACTGGGTCGCTATCCATGTATTCTTTAAGATAACGAACAAGTCTGCTAACCGGTACAACTCTACGGCTCATATTACATCCAGGATTCTATTGATAAGTTTGTATGTATCTTCATCACAATACTTTTTAGCTAATTCAACAGACTCATCAATGATGACAGCTGCCTCTACTTCTTGCAAATCAAATTCCGCACAACCATTAATTAAAATAGCTTTTTCAATTGCACCCAATCGATCATATGTCCAACCTTTTTTTATAACTTCATTGATATAACCTTTATATCTTTCTTGATTATCAATTGCAGTATGAACTACCTTTACAAAATAGGATGGTACTTCATCAATACTTGTTTCAAATGCATCTTCTATTAGATCCTTTGAATCTCTAGTAACAAGTATATATTGATACACAGCAATCATTGCTTTTTCTCTTAATTCACTTCTTTTCATCATCTACCTCTTAACATATATTCTACTATAAAATACAATAGAGTTGAATACAAAACCTTGTTGTTCTAAAATTGTTTTTATGAATAAAAATCCGAATGAGAAACCTTATATTGAAAGATTATTTTTACATTTGCATACAATAAATCATCATCGTTATGTAGTAATGAAAAATTGTTTTGCGTGTGGATTATACAAGCAAGGTCTAACACATGATCTTAGTAAATATTCTTTTAGCGAATTCCATGAATCAGTTAAATATTTTCAAGGGAATCGTTCACCCTATATGTTAGAAAAAGAACTATTTGGTTACGCAAATGGATGGATGCATCATAAAGGTAGAAATAAACATCATTGGGAATATTGGTACGATATGGTGGATGGTAAATTTCAACCATTAGAAATGCCCTTTAATTATTTTGTAGAAATGATTTGTGATAGAGTTGCAGCTTGTAAGATCTATCAAAAAGATAAATATACACAAGCAAGTGCATTAAATTATTATCTAAGTCGTGATGAATCAAAATTCATTCATCCAAAAACAAATCAAATGTTAAAAGAAACATTAACAGAAATATCAATTAAAGGAGAAAAGATCGTATTTCATGAACTAAAACTTAAACTTAAGCAATGGAAGGAAGAACA
>CAVCCE010000291.1:0-2131 GCA_963600555.1 Duodenibacillus sp. | reverse complement strand
ATTTTTTAGATGATTGTAAGAATGCATATGATGTTTATTTATGGTTAGTATCTAAGTGTAAGAGACTAAAGGTACCACATAATGAAAAGAAGTCTTATGTTAGTTTATTTACTACCTTAGATAAGTATATGAATATTCAAGATGAGGATATCAAAGAATCTATCTTTCAATTACAGAACGCTTTAAATCTATTGGTGAAAGATAAGAGAATGGATGAACGATTCTATCGTTATATGATGATTCTTTTTGATATCTTAGAAAGATATCAAAAGCTAGAAAGTGTAAACCAAATAGATGAAATTATGTTAGAGAGAACAAAGAATGTGGTACAGAAAGTAACAAGAATCATTTCTGAGAAAGCTTATTCAGAAAAATAGTGGACAAACAGCGAAAAAAAAGCTAATATATCTTGCGTTAGTGAGTTCGGAAATACTTGGAAAACTGTATTGTTTATGATATACTCATCTAGCAAAAAGTCAGGAGGAATAAACAATGCCAAGAGACAATATTACATTTAAGTGCAGTGAATGTGGTGAAGAAAACTACATCGGTACAAGAAACAAGCGTAAGCATGCTGAAAAGATGGAAATCAAAAAGTATTGCCCACGTTGTAACAAAATGACTCTTCATAAGGAAAAGAAGTAAGATCTTTTTCTTCTTAATCAATTTTGTACATAAAAAGTGCTTTGTATTGAGCACTTTTTTTGTTAGTTGTGATAAAGTAAGTACCTAAAGAAAGGAAGTGTGATATGAAATTAGATGTTTTACCAATTGGGTTATATGGGGAAAATATATATGTACTACATGAAAAAGAACATGTATTAATAGTGGATCCTGGAAAATATGCGAAAGAAATCATGAAATACATCAAGAAAGATGAAGTTGTAGATGCAATTCTATTAACACATGGACATGAAGATCATACAGGTGCTGTAGATGATCTAGTTGATATCTATAAATGTCCTGTTTATATGGATCTAGATGATTATGTTCTTGTTGATCCAAAATATGCTGGAAGTCATGGCTTCGATGCTCCTATCTACAGTGAAGTAAAACCATATGAACCTCATATGAAGATTGGTAATTTTGAAGTAGATATCACAAAGACACCTGGTCATACGAAAGGTAGCGTAGTAATTCATTATCGTAATCTCTTATTTACAGGTGATACTTTATTTGCTGGCAGTATTGGAAGAACAGATCTATTTGGTGGTGATGAATCAGAAATGAAGGAGTCTTTAAAGAAGTTTGTTGATATGCCTCATGATTGGATCATTCTACCAGGACATGGTTCTAGATCTACAATCAAACAAGAACTTGATACAAATATGTATATTCAATATTATTTAGGTGGACAACTATGAAGAAGATTGGAATCATTTTATTATCTTTAACATTGATAGGATGTTCTTCTTCAACGCAAGTTTCATCGTCTACTTCTTCAACGACAGAAATCACTACACCAATCTCTCAAACTGATTTTTCTGATACAGAAGCGGAAAATATCTTTAATATGGCTGTAAGAAAGCATTGTAAGACGTTAAACCAAGTATGCACGGTAGGAAAAGTAGTTGTTCAAGATGATAATATCTATGGTACTTATACATATACAGAAAATGATCAGGAATATACAGTGACTGGTACATTAGAAAATGTAAAGGTATCTAATAATGATTCTTCAATCGTTACGATTGGAAAGAAATTATTCTCTACTGGCATCATTCATAATGTTGAAGCTGAACAAACAGAAGAAACTGAAACAGATGCATCTAGTGAAACAAAACAATTTGATCTACCAACAGAAGCTGATGAAAGTAAGAATGGTGAAGTTGTATTAGAAGATGAGACTTATAAGATTCGTTTAATGAATCTTGAAACTGGTGCTATGAATTTCAATGGTACATTTGATGGAACAGGATATTTTAAGCTATATGCTTTAACATTGGATCAAAGTACAAAAACAGATATTGCTAGTGTAGAAGGTAGTGGAAGCTATGATGAAACGACATCATTAGATCCAGGGTGGTATTACATCGTTGTAGAAAGAGTAGATGGAACTTATACGATGAACTGGCAAGGACAATAGAAATTTTTAGATTTTATTAAAAAATTACGCTTAATTAACCTAAAT
>CAVCCE010000290.1:0-2134 GCA_963600555.1 Duodenibacillus sp. | reverse complement strand
ATTTATTATAGACGATAAAGCATAGTATTTATATAATTCCGCATTCAGTTAAAATCCTTTTTACAACCTCATTAACCAATAGTGCTGGATTTTCTCAATAATAAGAATATCCGCTATATTTTACGATTGTCTTATTATTTTTAATATTCTGTAGTGCTAATTTATCCGCTCTTATAATTGCTGATTTAACATCTTCAATAGTTAATTTCGCAAGACAACGCTTAAAAACTTGTTCACTTTTATAATATTCAAGATCTTCAAACTTTTCATTAAAACATTGTTGAATTGGAATAAGATATTGTTTTCTATCAAAGAACGAACCAAAGCAATCTTTTTTATGAAGAATAATCCATAGCTCAAAAGCAAAATTACTATAACCAAGTTGATATTTGATATTCTTCTGTTTCTTAGCTTCTGCCATTTCTTTTAGAATACCTTCAAATCTAAATATATGAGATCTATCTGCACTTTCTACATCACATATATGTATTGCTTGCGGACATATCTTCAAATTTGTTGATTTGTAGAAACTTCTTGGACTTTGTTGTACTTTGGCAACAATAGAAGCATTATATTTTCTCGACTCAATTTTGTTTATTTGATCTTTAAGCCATAAGAAATACCAACGTTCAGTTTCTCCTTCTACAGTTAAAATAAATTTTTTAGTTTCTAACATATTTCATTCCTTTTTCGATGAGATTATTTTCTCTAAAATAGGACTAAAATCAACATCACTAATAGCACCATATCTATTCACAAAATAATTATTCATATAGTCTTCACCCTTACGAATTCCATCAGCTGTTTTAAAGTCAGATAGAGAATAATGAATACTATGATTTGTTTCATCCCTTTCCACAAACTTTATCTCATCCCTTCTAAATAAAGATGCATCAAGGAAAATAGGATTATGAGTATTAAAAATTAATTGTGCATGATTCTTGTTGATTTCATCATTATGGAAGATAGAAATAATATTCATCAAAGCCATAGGATGGATTGATGCATCAAATTCATCCATTACAAGAGTTCCACCATTTGATAAGCAATTGATTACTAGTGGGAATTCATTGATAAAACGAAGAGTTCCATGAGATTCAAAAACATCAGCAGGTACTGCTAATTTATTTTTATTAAAAATAGAATACAGCACTACATCATCCCCTTCACTACTTGTTTTATAACCTAATGCATTAGAATTAATACCAAATTCCTTTGCTGCTTCTGTAAGAGTTGTTTCCACATAAATAGTATTTTCCTTTGGATCAGCATACTTACGCATCATCTTCAACTCATCCGAATGATAGATAACAATAAACTTTTTTTGAAACCAATCTGTGATAAGTGAAACTAAATCTTGAGCAAATATATTCTTAAAACCATTTGTTAGAAACAATTCTGTATCAGATAAACTACTTTGGGCAATTTCCTTAGTCTTAGGACTTATTCTATTAATACTCTTATTAGATAAAGAACGAATTGTTGTTGGAAGTGCAACTTCAAGATTTTTGTCACGTTTAAATACATCTTTGCCATTCACCATAAGATGTTCAGATATAATCTTTCTAGCATAATCTTTAGAAAGAAAAGTTCCTAAATCCATTCCAATACTATAAGAGATAAAAAAACCCTTTTCAACAAAAGAAATCATAAATTCTGTAGGGGTAGCTTCTATATCACAATTTGGAATCAACTCCAATGTTGAAGAAGCCATATTTGATGAAAAAGCTGAATCTGAATTTTTTATGTTGCCTCTAAGAATAATAGATCTAAAAGTTTCCATAGCACCAATGATATTAGTTTTACCAGATGCATTAGGACCATATATTACCGCAGAACATAATGCTTTTTGATTCTTATTACCAACCTTTTCTTCTAACAAACTATAATCCAACCCCGTTTGTTTAGGTGCTGGAATCATAGAAAATATAGTTTCATCTACAAAAGATTTATAATTCTTAATTCTAAATTCTAAAAGCATATTATCACCTCTACTTTGTATTAATATATTATCGTTAAATATTGATTTTGTAAACATATTTTATGTTTTATTTGCGAATTTCTCGCAATATATTGATATTTTTGTTACTTAAAGCATTATCAACCTCTTATATTTTTTTTATATATCTATATG
>CAVCCE010000289.1:0-2172 GCA_963600555.1 Duodenibacillus sp. | reverse complement strand
ATTTAAAACTAGGATCAAACCCTTTCACCTTCTTTAATACAGAAGCTCTAAACATATTATTCAAAGGTGCACCAAATAAGTTTCTAGAGAATAAACCAGCTCTAGCGATAACTTTTCCATCTACAAGGCCTGCTTTCTTATATCTTGTATAAGAACCTTTCGTATTACCTTGTAAGTCTCTAAACTGTGTATCACTTTCAGCTAGTAACGCACTAGGATTATTGATTAACGCTGTCACTTCTTTTTCAATAGAATCTAAAGCTAGCATGTCATCTGCACAAATAAGTTTAATGAATTCACCTGTACAATGATTTAAACAATTGTTCCAGTTTCCACTCATTCCTAGATTCTTTTCATTGATGAATAGTTTCACTCTAGGATCTGTATACCCTTTGATAACTTCAACTGTATTATCTTTCGAATAATCATCACAGATAACTAATTCTACGTTCTTATATGTCTGATTTAAGATACAATCAATTGTCTCAGAGATATACTCAGCATTGTTGTAAGAAGGAATACACACACTTACTAATGGTTGATTACTTGTTGTCATGTTTTTCTTTCTCCATGAGTGCTACTTTTTGTGTTAGTTCTTTAATTTGTTCGGATTGTTTAGAAATAGCTATTGTTAATCTATATATGATAATCAATGTGAATACAAATCCCATAAAGAAAATCATATTGATAGGTAAAGCTACACCCATCAAACTAGATAACATATTTAATAATTCTGGAAATATTGTCACTAATAAAACAAAGAACAATAAAGCTAACCAAGTTAGTGTATATTGTAACTTTAATTTTTTTTGTTTGATCTGACTCACAAATAAAGTAAATGTAAGTAAAATCAAAATAATTAATACGATTCTTAACTGTAGTGTCATATCACTTGTACTTCCTTAAGTTTTCAATCAAGATAGCTAAAGATACTTTGATCATGTAATAAACAGATTTACTAGCATTGATAGAAGAAACTCCACCCTGTCTTTCTTTCATTTGCACAGGCACTTCCATTACATCCATATTTCTCTTTAGTAACGCAACGATACTTTCTGGTTCCGGATAATCTCTAGGATAATCTTTTGAAAATAATTCAATCACTCTACGATTACACATTCTAAAACCTGAAGTAGGATCCGTAATCGTTTTACCAGTAAGTAAATGAATAAGCTTTGTAAAGTAAACAATACCTACTCTTCTCATAAATGTAGATTGGAATCCTTCATTATTGATGAATCTAGAACCAATCACCATATCCGCATCATTCTTTTCTAATGCATTTACTAATACTTTTAAGTATTTAGGATCATGTTGTCCATCACCATCTACTTGTACCGCAACATCATAGTTATTTTCTAATGCATACTTGTATCCTGTTTGAACAGCACCACCAATACCCAAGTTAACTGGTAAATTCACATGATTAATGTGATTCTTCACCAATAACTGTAATGTGTTATCTTTGGAACAATCATTGATTACAACATAATCAAAATCAGGTGCATCTTCTTGAATCACCTTTACTGTATTTAAAATGTTTTCGCTCTCGTTATAAGCTGGAATAATAATTAATTTTTTCATAATAAAAATAATGGTAGTATTTCTACCACCATTATTTTACTACATAAGCTCATGATTATCCAATTTTAGCCTATTCTTCATATCCAGCTTGATAATATAATACATTACCATTTGAATCTTTTTCACAGAAGATACGTGCATCATTTTCTACATTTGTTGTATTACCATTAGAAGCTTCATGTGCTACTACATCATCCAATGCTTCTTGAACTGTACTATACTTTCCACTCATATAAGTACATGCTGCATAATACCAATCTGAAGAATCTGTTAGTTGCCAATTAGATGCATCATCAACTCCTGATAAATCTACAAGTTGATAGCTATACATATGACTAGAAGATTCTTCACCACTCTCGTTTTCTTGTTCAGACACATTGATTGTATAAGACTTTGTTGAAGTATTTCCATGATTATCACATGCGTTGATTGTTACAGTCTTATCATTCAAAGAAACTATATACCAACCTGTTTCATACATTCTTCCATCTGTAGAATTTGTAAACTTAGCTGGTTCTTCATCTACCTTTGGCAAATCACCATCCAACGGATCTTGTACAGAAACAATATTAGAAGATATATCATAAC
>CAVCCE010000288.1:0-2197 GCA_963600555.1 Duodenibacillus sp. | reverse complement strand
GGATATTACCGTTAATATCTCTATACCAACTTGTTGTGACATAAACTCCATAGGAATTACGTTCTCTTACACCTTCAGTATCATCACCAGTATAAATAAGCGTATTATTATCCGTTGCATCAAAACTATGTTTAATATTGATGGTTACTACATTATCTTTTACTTCAACATCATCAATTTCAAGTTCTCCAAAATCAGGATCTAAACTACCACGATCTTCTATAACATAACTGTTTTTATCTACATTGGCTAAATTAGTATTATCTTTATATGTAACTAAAATTTTCGTTACTGCTGTTCCGTATATTGTCCCATCAGTATAGGCCTGTATATTTATTACATCATCCATTGTAAGAACATCATCCTTTTTACTACATCCAAATAGTGTTAGTAATATTCCTAAGCTAAGCATAATATTGATTGTTTTTTTGTTCATAAGCACACCATCCATTATTTGATGCTAGTTTATCATTTTCCTTAAGTTTAAACAATTTTTGAACTTGTGAAAAATCACAAATGATTCATGTTACATGCAATGTAATAGTATTATAATGATTAAGCATTTTGGAGCACTTATGAAAAAGAAACATTTAAAGAAACAAGTGAAATATTTAATTGTAGGATTAGTAATTGTTTTAGTAGTTGTAGTTTGTTTTGTATTTCAACCATTTGAAAAGAAACAAAAAACTACAGATTCAACTTCTACAGTAGAAGAAATGGTAAGTGAATACCCATATCAAACAACATGGAATGAGTATCATGCAATCAATAATGATTATATTGGTACGATTCAATTTGAATCTGGATTGTTAGAACTTCCATTTGTACAGGGAAGTGATAATACGACATACTTTCATACAAACTGGAAAACAATGGAAACTGATGATGTTGGTAGTATTTCTTTGGATTCTACAAATACATTGGAAGATCAAAACTTAGTGTTGATTGGTCATACTATTGATGAAAGCATTGATCCAGATAGGACACAAATGTTCTCGCCTTTATCTTCATTAATAAATGTAGATAACTATGAAGCTAATAAATCAGTAAAACTATACTTAGAGAATGAAGTAAGAGAATATGTTATTGCGTATGTATTTGAATGTCCATTGATCTATGAAGAAATAGATGGACAAGCATACTACTATTCTGAAGAAGGATATGAGTTCTATTATGAGAATTATTCTGAGGAAGAATTTAATACATATATCAACACAATCAAAGAACATTCTTACTATGATACAGGTGTAGAAATTAGCTATACAGATAAGATGTTAACACTAGAATCCTGTGTAGCTGATCAAGATACTTCTAGAACAATCGTTGTATTAAAAGAAATTAATAGAACGGAATATTGACAGAATCTGTTATAATATTGGAAATAGTTAATCCTAGACAATTAACTATTTCCTTTCTTTCTATAGGTACTTCTTTTGATTCCTTTCCAAAAAGAGGTACCTTTTTTAATGAATTAACATTCATCAAGAATAGAGAAAGTTTATTAAGAAAAAGAAAATGAATACGATGATTATTGTATATCAGCATCTGGAATATTAAAGAGAAATACAGATTCAGGTAGGTGTGTAGTAGAAAATAATGCGTTTGGCTCTATGCCGGATGAATCAATGTTGGATGAGGTGGAAATATATAAGAAATTTTGATAAAACTTACAACGTATACATCGTAAGTTTTAGGCGATGTAAGATAAAAAATATATCGGCTAATCTTCAACCACGCGATTTTAGATTAGCCGATTAAATAATAATTAATTCCCTAAAATTTCATCATATTCAGACCAACATTTAGAACACCATTTTTTATTTGCTCCTGATAAATCTTTTCTAGTAATTAATTTTGAAACACTTTTTCCACAACTAGGGCATATAACTGTATTTGAACTTTTGGAACTTCCTGAAACAGTAAAATATTTGTACCCTTTTCCATCACAATTTGAGCATGGACCATACTCATAATCGTTATGACCACTTAATGCTGCTTCCAATGCACTACTTCCATAGTAATACTTAACTTTTCCTGTGCCATTACAGTTAGAACATGTAACTTTTTCTGTGTGATGTTTAGAAGTTGTATTACTATTTTTTGGCGATGGAGTAGGAGTCGCTTTTGGCATTGGAGTAGGCGATGGATTAGTGGCTGTTTCGACAATGTAATTTGATGACACTGATTGTGTTGATAA
>CAVCCE010000287.1:0-2207 GCA_963600555.1 Duodenibacillus sp. | reverse complement strand
GTATTGGAACGCATGAATCTTTAATGAAAGAAAATGGACTTTATCATCAAATGTATGAGAGTCAATTTGGAAAGGAAGTGGCTTAGATGAAAAACTTTATTGTTTTATTAAAAGAAGCGAAACTTCCTTGGGGAAGATGTGTTCTGTATATCTTGTTGTCTTTGTTGATATCGAGTATTACAGCGACTTTACCTCAAGTCGCTGGAGATATCATGGAAGGAAATATCTTTGATAGTCAATTGATATGGACGTATGTTTGGGTAACGATCGTATCTGGTCTAGTTGGTATTGCTTTAACGGTTTTTCAAGGATGGATCACAAATGTTACAGATCGTAATCTTCAACAAACCATTAGTAAGAAACTGATTCATTTACCAATGAAACAATATCAAGAAATGAATCCTTCTTCTTTGATATCGAGAGTCACAGTTGATACTTCTCAAGTGAGTTATTTGATATTCTATTTGATTCAAATGTTCGCAATGATCTATACATTGATATTATCGTTGGTAATCGTTTGGTCAATGGCTCATAGTATTTGTCTGTTCTTGTTGATCGTTATTCCGTGGGGCATTGTAGTTTGTATCAGTACAGGTCATTTAGTAAATAAAGTTAATGATGAAAAACAAGGTGCTTACGCAAAACTGACAAATTATGTTGCGGAAAGATTGTTTAACATTAAGTTAATCAAATCATTAGGGACAGAGAAAAAAGAATTTCAAACGATTGAAGATGAAACAAAAGAGCTTTATGACAAAGAGAAAAAAGCTGCGAAAGTACAAATCTTAGTTCAACCTTTAGAGTATTCTGTTGCGGCGTTTTGTAAAGTTATTTTGTTAGTGTATGGTGGATATCTAAGTTCTAAAAATTTGATAGGAGCGGATGATCTAGTGACTTTGGTTTTGTATATGGAAATCATTCCAACATATATCATTCAACCTATCATGTGCTATGAAACAATCAAAGAAGTACAAGGGCAAACAAAAGAAGCTAGTAGGTTGGTTTCTTTACCAAGTGAGGAAATGAAGTGTGAAAAATCATTTGCGTTGGCGGATGCAGATATCGTATTTAAAGATGTTAGCTTTCAGTTTGAAGATAAAAAGATATTAGATCATGTTAGTTTTACGATTCCAAAAGGGAAAAAGACCGCAATCGTAGGCGCAAGTGGTGCTGGCAAAACAACGATATTAAAATTGTTAGAGAGATTCTATGAACCAACAGATGGTGAAATTGACTTTGGCGATTGTCCAATTCAAAAGATTCATTTAGATGAATGGAGAGACGCTTTTGGGTATATTCAACAAAATAGTTCATTACTTTCTAATAGTATTGAAGAAAATATTACATTTGGTTTGAAGGAATCACCATCTAAAGAATTAATGGAAGATTCTTTAAGGAAAGCGGGAGCTCTTGATTATGTGGAATCATTACCTGATGGACTCCAAACGGAAGTAGGAGAAATTGGTGGAAAACTATCTGGTGGAGAAAGACAGAGATTGGCGATTGCTAGAACAATTATCAAAAATCCTGATTTCTTATTGTTAGATGAGGCAACTAGCAATCTAGATGCAAATAACGCAAAGTTAGTAAATGACTCCTTGCAGGAAATCATGAAAGAAAAGACATCAATAATTGTGTCGCATAATATGCATGAGATTCAGGATTGTGATCAAATTGTTGTTTTGGATCATGGAAAAGTTCTTTCAACAGGAACACATGATCAGTTATATGGAAAAAATGAAATTTATACAAAATTTTGTAATTTACAGAATGGAGAAAGGAACTAATTTATGGATAAACATTATGTATTTAAAACAGATGATATGGTCTGTGCAGATGAAATTCGATTTGATTATATCGATGGATATATCTGGAATGTAGAAATCGTTGGTGGCTGCGATGGAAATAGTCATGCGGTCATGTCTCTATGCGAAGGAATGAAAGCTGAAGATGTCATTCGTAGAACAAGAGGAATAACTTGTCATGGTGGTAATTCTTGTCCTAATGAACTCGCTAAAGCTGTAACGAAGTGTTTAAAAGAAGTTTTAGAAAAAGAAAAGAATCAATAATAGTTAAGCATGTGCCACTTGGTACATGCTTAATTTCTTTCTTGAAAGAATTTAGAGAGTGTTTCAACTAACATTTAAAAAGGTAAGAATACAAATTATTTGAATATTGATTTTTATGCTATATTTATTAAATGACTT
>CAVCCE010000286.1:0-2217 GCA_963600555.1 Duodenibacillus sp. | reverse complement strand
TAATTCACATAGGTTTCTTTGTTGGATTTCTGCTTTGGAACAACCTGTGCAAATATAGACTAAGTGTCCATTTTTTCTAGCTAGATCAACAGCTTCACCAGCACTCTTTGGCATAATGGCATTGTAATCAATCAAAGTGCCATCTACATCTAGAAAGATAATTTTTTTGTCTGACATGTTTTTCCTCCTTATATCAAACCCAAATGCTTAAAAGCATTCCAAATTCCATCATCATTTACATCAGTTGTTATATAATCTGCAGCTTCTTTTGTTTCTTTACCTGCATTTCCCATTGCAACACCATATCCACAAATATCAAACATTGGAATATCAATCTTCGCATCTCCAAAAGCAATCGTATCTTTAGGATCAATATTTAAATGTTTTAATAACAGATCAATGGCATTTTTCTTTGTAATACCAGTAGGGGATAAGTCACCAAATAAAGCTTGTTCATCTTGACCGCCCCATGTATTTGCCATAAGCTCAGGAAATTCTTTCTTAGAATCTAAATGATCTTGATATGTTCTTAAAACGAAATCAATTTTATTAATATCATTCCTGTATAGATCATCTCCATACAATACATCTAAATGAGAAGCTACACTATCTGCTGTTTTTTCGGCTTTTGCTTCATCGGCTCCTTTTCCTAAAGCGTATTTTTTGAATACGATAGGAGCTTGTTCGATCATATATTCATTAGAGAAGATTCCACCATTTGCTTCTAAGTTGATGCCCATCTTTCTTTCATTACACCAATCAACGATATGTTTTACTTCATCTACAGATAATGACTGATGCATCAATACTTTCCCATGATTTTCTACATAACCACCGTTTGCTCCAATCATTCCATCTAATTCACATAGATTTCGTTGTTCAATTTCATATTTAGAACAACCTGTACAAATATAAACAAGATGTCCATTTTTTCTAGCTAGATCAACAGCTTCTCCAGCAGTTTTTGGCATGATGGCATGATAGTCAATCAACGTACCATCTACATCTAAAAAAATTACTTTTCGATTTGTCATTTTATCTCCTTTATATATGAAAACGCGAAAACCCTTTCAACTATTATTTATACTATCATATAAAAAAAGAAATATTATTCCAAATCATAGACATGGAATAATATCTTCTCTAGTAATTAATATAGAACCTGTTTCTTTTGTATGATTCAAAGAGAATCCACCAATTTGTTCGTTTTCTTCAATGAATTCCCATAAACCTTTCATATGCGTAAATAGGGGATTTGTAGCAGTAGATGCTTCGAAAGATACTTTGGATGAAAAGATATGTACATAGAATCTATCATCCTGTGCATAGTAGCCTGAAGGTGTAATAACACTCGGATTTACTTCACTTGGCACACCATCAACTAAGATAGAAGCATTATCTTTGATCATCTTTACGATTTCTTCAATGATCTTATTGCCATTTTCGTCTGTTGGTTCACTACGAAAGTTATTGGCTTTTAATTCTAATTCTAAGTGTAAATCTTCAAATTTTGACATAATATTCCTTTACTCAAAGACATCGAGGTCTTCTCCGTTAATTACTTTTCCATCGTATCCAGCATCTATAATTTCTTGAAGAATCTTTTGATTACGATTTTGTATTTCTTTTTCTAAATCAATTTTATTGTCTAGCATATTCATATGATAGATTCTGTGATAAGTCACTAGCAATTTTGGCTTGGATTCTTTTACGATATTTGCTAGATCAATACTTAATGTATGTACATTTCTATGATATATCTGCCATTGTTCACTTCTAGAAGATAATCCTTCTGTATATTCACATTCATGTAAGAGAATATCAACATCTTTTGATTTATCTTTCATGATTTCTAAAGGACATGTATCACCAGAAATAACGATTGTTTTGTCATCTGTTATGAATTTATATGCTAAGGATTGTAGTTTCCCGTGTTTTACAGTAAATGCATTTACTTTAACTTTATCATCTTTATAAATGATTCCATGATCATCAACTCCTTTTTGAAGTTCATGAACTTCTGTTTTATATCCTGTTAAGTTAGCTGGTTCATCGCCATTCAATCGCATATCAAGATCAGCCGAATATGCTTTTTCAATATATTTGGCCATATCAGATAATCCTTTAGGACCATATAATTGTAATGGTTTCTCTCTTTCTAATACCCAAGGTGTATAGATTAGATCTGGTAGACCAGCTGTATGATCTGTATGGAGA
>CAVCCE010000285.1:0-2225 GCA_963600555.1 Duodenibacillus sp. | reverse complement strand
GCTATTAGTGGTTCAGCTTCATTTACTTCTATTGAATCTATATAATCCACTTCTTTGATTGTATGGAAATATTTGGATAATATTTCTTTACCATTCTCTAATCCAAATATTTCATACAAACAATCAGATGATAATACGATTTCTTTATCAAACTCTTGTACTAGATCTGTGATTTCTTTCATATGTTTAGAACCATATGTACTACACACAAATGTACCAGTATCTTTTAATACTCTCTTACATTCTTTAAGTACTACATCTATATCACTAAAATAGAATAAGACATGGTTCGCTATCACTAGATCAAATGTTTGTTCTTTGAATGGTATCTTATGACAATCAAATCTCTTATAAGTAAATCTATTATCTTTACCAATAGATTCTTTTGCGTCTCTTAACATACCTTCTGATATATCAGATAAAGTAATATGAATATTCTTAGGTAATACATCTAGGTTTTCTTTCCATAATGCACCATTACCACAACCTATCTCTAAGATATGCATATCTTCTTTTAAAGATATTTGTTGTAATAGCCAAGGAAACCAACCTTGTTTATTTGTAGAATATTCTTTATGTAGTTTGATACGTGCAGATACATTCGTAGCATCTTGATATTGTGTTTTTAATGATTGATCAGCACTTGTCATATGAATTAGATTTAACATCTGATTCCAATCAATACTTTCATGGTTCTCAATCGCTTCTGTTGTATCACATAATGCCTTATGAACATCATTTAACTCAGATATTCTTTCTTGCACCAATTTCTTTTGTATCTCTAAAGAACCTAACAAGAAATCTTCATCTGTACTCGTTAGTGTCATTTCTCTAATATCATCTAAAGAAAAACCAAGATACTTAAAAAGAAGGATCTGTTGTAACTTCGCAAGATCCCCATCTGTGTATAAGCGATTCCCACTTTCTGTACGATAGGATGGTCTTAGTAGATTCTTGTTATCATACCAACGTATCGTACGGAGTGTAACGTGTGCTTTCTTAGCGAATTCACCAGATGTATAAAATCCTTCTTTCTTCATTAGTTACTTCCAGTTCCTACTTTCAACATATAATCATAATTCTTATCAAAATTGTCATTGTAGAAAGGATCATGTTCGATCCATTTAGAGTAATGATCTTCCGCATACTTCACTTCAGATACATATCTTTCTACAGACTTCTTATCTTTATCAATACCTCTAGATTTAGATTCATAGTGATATAGTTCTACATCCGGCAAAAAGATATTTGTATAACCATGATCAATGAGTCTTAGTCCTAGATCTACATCATTGAACTGTACTGTAAGTTCTTCATTCATACCACCAACTTCAAGATACTTCTTTTTAGGCACCATCAAACAAGCAGCAGTACAACAAGCTACATCATTCGGAACATTCAATGTATGCATATACCCTTTTTCATCATGGTCTTTTCTATAGTAACGATGTGCGAATCCTCCACCTTTACCAGTAATGACACCACCATGTTGGATACTTCCATCTCCATAATAGAGTTTCACACCTACACTACCTACATTTTCTAATTGTGCATAGGATAACATCTTCTCTAACCAATCAGTAGTAATTACTTCTGTATCATTATTCATTAATACAACATAATCACCTTTACTGTATTCAACAGCTTTGTTATTAATGATAGAAAAGTTAAAAGGAATACTTAAAGGATATACATGAACATTATCATGTTCATCTTGTATTTCTTTAAAGTATTGAAAAGTTTCTTCTTTCTCACTGTTATTATCAATAATAACGATTTCATAGTTCTTATAACTACTCTTATGAAAGATAGAATCAATACACTTCTTTAAATCTTCTACACCATCTTTAGTAGGTATCATGATTGATACTAGTGGATTTTCTTTTACAGGATAAGAAATATACGCACAGTTAGATTGCATCAATAACTTACAATCAATGTTATGTTTATCAATGTATTTCTTTAATGGATATACATCAAACTCTTCTTCTGTATCACCATACAATATCTTAGAAATATGTTTCCATGTCACTTTCTGATCAGATAATTCTAATAAGTATTCATAGATATTCACTTCTGTATGATCAAATTGTTTCAATATATCTGCCTTAACGATAACTAGATTACCAATGTAATTAAATCCTCTTAATGTATGATAAGAAAAATCAGGCTTACACTTAGGGTTCCTTCTCTTATTATCTTTATAAACATCATTGTCTAAATAG
>CAVCCE010000284.1:0-2226 GCA_963600555.1 Duodenibacillus sp. | reverse complement strand
GGATTAATAGATTTAACTGCGATTCCATACATGAAGTCAATATAATTACCAACTTGGAAATCATGATAGATCGTTTCAAGCTTTTTCTTATCCATGAATTCCTTGGCATCAAAACCACGTCTTGTTAATTCTTCTCTCAAAAGCTTTTCACCTTGATCAATCATTTCAGAACGTTTTTCAGTTTCTTTCTTTTGTAAGAAATTACGAATCTTATTTCTAGCTTGATTTGTCTTAACAAATTTCAACCAGTCTTCACTAGGCTCTGTTCCTTTACGAGTCTTGATTTCAATGACATCACCAGTATTCAATTCTGTGTTCAAAGGAACCATGACACCATTTACAACTGCACCAACACATGTATGACCAACATCAGTATGAACACGATAAGCAAAATCAATTGGTGTAGCTCCACTAGGTAAGTCGATGACTCTTCCCATTGGAGTCATAACATAAACGTTCGCTTCAAAAATATCATGTTGTAAAGTAGCCATATATTCAGAAGCAGATTCATTATCACTTTCTTCTTCTGAATATAATGCAAAGTTTTTAAACCATCCGAGTTTCTCTTCGATTTCTTTCTGCTCTGTCTTTGCGTTATAGTTTGTACCTTCTTTGTATCTCCAGTGAGCCGCAACACCATTTTCTGCAATTCGATCCATCTCTTCTGTACGAATCTGCACTTCAAATATCTTGCCATCATCACCAATGATCGTTGTATGTAAAGATTGATACATATTTGGTTTTGGCATCGCAATATAATCTTTTAATCTACCTGGAATTGGTTTGTATTTTGCATGAATATATCCAAGTATTTCATAACAATTCAATTCTGATTGTGTAACGATACGAATCGCAAGCAAATCTAATATCTGATCAAAACGTTTATGCTTTTTTACCATTTTGTTATAAATGGAATAAAGATGTTTACTTCTACCAAAGATTCTAAATTGAATATGATTTTCATTCAACATATCAGTGATTTCAGAAATCATATGAGAAACTGCAGCATCTCTTTCTGCTTTCTTTGTTTCAACCAAATGTGCAATATGATGATATTCATCTCTATTCAAATAATAGAAACAAAGGTCTTCCAATTCATTCTTGATGGCACTAATACCTAAACGATGGGCAATAGGTGCATAAACATCTAATGTTTCAGCTGAGATACGTTTTTGAGAAGCTTCCGGTTGATATTCCAAAGTACGCATATTATGTAATCTATCACAAAGCTTAACTAAAATAACACGTACATCTTTAGCCATAGCAATAAAGATTTTTCTATGATTAGCAGCTTGATATTCAGGATCATCTTTTCCTTTATATCTTAATGTACCAATTTTAGTTACCGCTTCTACAATATCAGCAATCTCATCATCAAATTCTTCAGCTAATTCATCTCTTGATAATCCGCAATCTTCAATGACATCATGTAAAAATCCTGCCGCAACTGTTTTAGGTCCACATTTCAATGTCGCCAAGATATATGCAACATTAATCAAATGAATAAGATAAGGTTCACCAGAACGACGAAATTGACCAGCGTGTTTTTCGCTAGCAAAGTTAGCGGCATGTTCAACGATTTTCAAACTATCTTCATTGTTGATATATGTACGCACTTCAGCAAGTACATCATCAATACCGATATCTTTGTTTTTTTCTTTCATGTCCCCTCCTTATCTTATAAAAATCGAAGATACCATCTTCGATTTTTCAAGCATACTAAAATCAATTATCGCTTAGATTTAAGATGCTATAAACATCGTAGTTCTTTAAAGCACCACGACCATCCATGCCATTACCGAATAGTTCAATGATGAAAGCACAGCCAGCAACTTCACCGCCAAGTTCTTCAACCATGTGCGCACTAGCTAAAGCTGTACCACCAGTAGCTAAAAGATCATCAATGATCAATACTTTATCACCAGCGCTTACAGCATCTTTATGCATACATACTTCATTTGATCCGTATTCAAGATCATACTTTTCACTAATTGTTTCACGAGGTAATTTACCAGGTTTTCTTACTGGAACAAATGGAAGTCCAAGTTCTACCGCAACAGGACAACCAAACCAGAAGCCTCTTGATTCAGGTCCAGCAATCTTTGTAGCACCAACTTTCTTTGCATATTCACATAACAATTCTGTTACATATTTATATGCATCAGGATTTGTCATAATTGGAGTTACATCTCTAAATAAGATGCCCTCTTTTGGAAATCCAGGAAT
>CAVCCE010000283.1:0-2242 GCA_963600555.1 Duodenibacillus sp. | reverse complement strand
CAGACTGTTGACAAATAAAAAATCAACAGTCTTTTCTTTTGTTAAGCTGAAATATATGATATTATACATATGTCGTGGATGACTTCGTTCCAATTACGCAAAATTTGAGGCTCCACGGCTTTTTTATATCTATTTTTGTATAAAACAAAATGATATGCTAAAAGCAGCGTAATTGGAGGAACTGAATATGGCTATGACTAACAGAAATAACGAAAAATATGATTGCCCTATCATGTGCACACTTGATGAATTGGTACCACAGGATCATTTGGTTAGAACATTGGAATCAGCTATAGACTGGAAGTTTATCTATCCCTTGGTTGAATCTCTTTACAGTAAGCTGGGAAGACGTTCTATTGATCCAGTGGTACTTTTTAAAATGATCTTCATCAATTATGTGTTTGGAATCAATTCGATGAGAAAGACATGCGAAGAAATCAAAGTAAATATTGCCTACAGATGGTTTTTAGGATTGAGCATTCATGAAGAGGTTCCAAACTATTCTACATGGTCAAAAAACTATCAAAGAAGATACAAGGACAGTAAGGTCTTTGATCAAATCTTCAATCATATCATCAAGCATGGTATCGACAATGGATTTATTGATACTGTTACAGTATTTGGTGATGGGACGCATCGAAAAGCCAATGCCAATTCAAGAAGGGCAGCTGATAAAGAAGTTGAAATCCTATCTAAGAAATATGAAGATGAACTTCTTAAAGAAATCAATGAAGAAAGGACTAAAAACGGAAAGAAGCCCTTTGAAACCCTTGATAAGAAAGAATATGCCTTTGATGAAGAAACAGGAGAAGAAGTAGAATTAAAGAAAACAAAACATATAAAAGAAAGCATGACAGATCCTGAATGCGGACTGTTTCATAAAGGTGAAAAACAAAAGTGCTTTGCCTATACACATATGACTATATGTGATGGTCATGGATATGTACTTTTTAATAAGGTAGCACCAGGAAACATGCATGACAGTGCAATATTTTCAGAAATATATGATGAACTTATCAACAAATATCCAAACATCAAAAATATATGTCTGGATGCAGGATTCAATACTTCACCGATATGTCATCAGATACTTTCAAGCGGAAAAATACCATTTCTACCATATAAGCGACCAATGACAAAAAAGGGATTCTTTAAAAAATATGAATATGTATATGATGAACGCTTAGATGTATATATCTGTCCAAATGAAAAAGATCTGCATTATGTTACGACAAACAGAGAAGGATATAGGGTCTATAAAAGTAATTCAAAAGACTGTGAAGGATGTCCATTCTTATTACAATGTACAAGATCAAAGAATCATGAAAAGGTGATTACAAGACATGTATGGGAAGCAGATAAAGAAGAAGCCAATCATATAAGGCATACAGATGAATGGAAAAGCATCTATCCACAGAGAAAAGAAACAATTGAACGAGTGTTTGCAGATGCCAAGGAAAACCATGGGATGAGATTTACACGTTTGAAGGGACTAGAGAGAAATCAGCATGAATCGCTGATTATTTTTAGCTGCCATAATCTCAAGAAACTAGGCTTGAGTAAAAGAAGATTAGGATATATATAGATCCTAATTAAAGATATTTCACCAATAAACATAAAAAAAGAATTCAATTTCAATATAGAAATCAAATTCCTTTACTTATTTGTCAACAACCTGACCCCTCATTCGTACAAATGAGGGGTTTTACTTAATCAAATACTTCTACTTTTAAGTTTTTAAAATAACATTGAGAATCAATATGTGTATTAAAACCAATACGTCCTGCTTGTGGCGTATGTTGTAATTTGTTCACTTCTAATACAAGTTCATTATTGACCCAGAAACGAGCATGATCATCAATAAGTTCCGCTTTTACATGAGCCCATTCATCTAAGGCAATTGTTTCAACTGGTGCTTCAAAATCATTGATTCCATGTTCACGATAATAAGACCAAATATAACCTGGATAAGCAAAATATTGACAACCGTGTGCTCTTCTAAATTCATTGGTACATCCTTTACCATTTGTTGGACGAATATAGAAGCCTTCAAATTCTCTATCATGGTCATCTATTCTAAATGCAATTCCAATAAATCCTCTTGCTGCCTTACAACAATCAGGTAATAACTGAGATTTCATATCACATTCAATGACACCATTTTTCATTTTTAAATCATTGATTGTGACATAGGAATTTGTATCATCTTCTTCAATCTTTTCATTTTTAACTGATTTGATAC
>CAVCCE010000282.1:0-2286 GCA_963600555.1 Duodenibacillus sp. | reverse complement strand
CTACATAACCATTATATAGATCTGTTTGGAAAGCTTCGCTTCTATAAGCTGTTGTAACAACAGGATAAACACCTTCCGCATTAGCTGCATTAAACATATTCTCTAATGCTGTTGCTGCTTCTTGTCTCATTTGTACATCACCATATGCAGTCGCAACCGTTAAAGATACTAAATCACTTGGTTCATATCCATCTGGTAACTTATGCTTTTTATTCGCAAATACCAACACGCTATCTGTACTTGTAAATCTAGGATCTGTTTCTGGATCTACTGTAGGTTCTACAGTTGGTTCAACAGTTGCCTCTTCTGTAGGTTCTACAACACTTGTTTCTTGTTGACTATCTTTTTTAGCATCATCCACTAGAACATAACCAATAACTCCTACAAGTGCTACAAACATCACAACAAACGCAATCAATAATTTTTTTGTCATCTTTATCACTCTCATCATATTATGCATGCATATTAGTAATCATATATTCTACGATCTTTGCACAATGTTCTGCAGCCTTTCCTTCAAACTCATCATAAGAAATAACAGTTTCTTCATCAGCTTTATCAGAAATTGCACGAATGATCATAAATGGAATGTCATTTAAATATGCAGTTTCAGCGATTGCACAACCTTCCATTTCACAACATTCCGCATGGAATGTATCACGAATCCAATGCTTCTTCTCTGCTTCACAAATAAACTGATCTCCTGAAGCTACGATTCCTTCAAAAACGCCTACTTCTGGAGCTGCTTTTTCTACAGCTTCTTTGGCTAACTTTCTCAAAGTTTCATCTGATTCAAAAGAAACCTTTCCTAAACTTGGAACTTCACCAATTGCGTAACCAAAGTTCGTTGCATTGACATCATGGAATATCGCTTTTGTACAAAGAACGATATCTCCTACATTGATATCATTATTCAATGAACCAGCTACACCAGTATTTAATACATGAGTAACATGAAATAGATCTACAAGTACTTGTGTACAAATTCCAGCTCTTACTTTACCTACTCCACACTGTACAACTACTACTTCTGTTGTTCCTAATTTACCTTCACAATATTCTTGACCTGCTACCTTTGTAACATTCTCAATTGTCATTGTTTCTTTTAGATGTGCTACTTCAACATCCATCGCACCTATAATACCAATCTTCATATTCTCTCCTTTTTACTCTTATATTTATCCAATGTTTTTTCCCAAGTCTTTTCCATTTCATATTTAAAGAATTCAACCATTGGATCAATCTCTTCTTCTGTATCAAATCTTTCTAATGCATCATAATAATATTTCTTATCTTCATCATAAATAATGATTGGTGGAAGATCATTTATCATTAATAAATAATTTGCCAATACCCTTCCAACTCTACCATTTCCATCCGCAAATGGATGAATCTGTTCAATCACATTATGTGTATAAACAGCTATCTTAATGATTCCATCATCATTTTCTACATCAATAGAATTTATTTCTTCTATTAATGATTGAATATCATTTTGTACATCTTCAACAGAAGAACCAACCTCATTGATTCCAGTTACATAATCATGTTTTTTATATTCACCAGGTCTTTCACCATTAGATACATATCTTCGTTCATCATATGTCCCTTTTGTTAAGATCTGATGAATCTTTTTAATACATTGTTCACTGATTGGTGTTTTATTAACTACATTATTCAATAGATATTCATAACAGTCTTTTTGGTTATTGATCTCATACAATGTTTTTAAATCACCAGTAAAATTAACTACTTTTCCATTCTCAAAAATCTCACGAGTATCATGATACGTTATCTTATCATTTTCAATAACTCCAGAATTATAAGCAAATAAAACACTAAAACTTTCTAAAATATTTAAATAATTCTCTTTATTCTCTTTTTTTAAATTTTTCCAATATTTGATTACTTCATCATACTTATATTTAGGAAATGCCATGTGTTCTCCTTATTGCGGATACACCAAATGAGCTTCATCAATATTTTCTAAAGTATTCTTCAAATATCTCTTCGCCCAATATTTCGCAACATTCAAATTCTGATCCAAATAGTTGCCACATTCAATTGCGCTAGCTCCAGGAATATCCCCTTCAAACGCAACAATAAAAGAGAATAGATCCTTTACTAGATCAACAACATCTTTACTTTCATAATCACCATGTAAGATCATATAAAAACCTGTTCTACATCCCATTGGTCCAAAATATACAACTCTATCTTTCCATGTCGGATGATTTCTCAAAAATGTAGCTCCTAAGTGTTCTATCGTATGTGCTTCCGCTGTAG
>CAVCCE010000281.1:0-2310 GCA_963600555.1 Duodenibacillus sp. | reverse complement strand
CTTTAGATGGATCTGCTTGCCTTCTCTTTGACAACAAACGATCAATTAAGTCTTGTTGCGCAACACTAAAAGCTACTACACCTAAACTACGATTTGGGTATAGTTCAATGTTTTTATATATCAGATCAACAATAAATTCTGCTTCTTTTCGATTACTACGACTCTTATGGTCAAAGATACCATCTTTTACATTGTAATAATCAACTCCGATCCAATGACGATCTGTTGTAGATGAAGGAAATGTCACCAAATCATTATCGTAGAAGTTACGATTAGAGAAAGTAATCAATTGTTCATAACGGCTTCTATAATGCCACCTTAATCTAAGTTGCGTAAATGAAGTAGCACATAGATCTAAGATTGATTCAAAATCTGTTACATCTCCTGTTTCTTCATCATTATCGTCTACTTCTAAACTAGAATTAAAGAAGTTACTAGGAGGCATCTGTTTAGAGTCACCTACTACTATTAATTGTTTTCCTCTATAGATTGCTCCAATAGCATCTTGTGGAAAAATCTGAGAAGCTTCATCGAATACAACTACATCAAACTTAATAGATTCTGAATCAAGAAATGTACTTACACTTAAAGGTGACATTAAGAAACATGGTTTGATTACTTGAATGACATCTCCTGCTTCTTTCATAAGCGTACGTATGCTTTTTTGTTTTCTTTTCTTCTCACCTTCTCTTAATAAAAGAGAAACTGAGCTACCTGGAGACAATATATTAAGTGAAGGTCTATTTTGAGATAATTTAGATCTGATTTGAGCTTTACTTATCTCAAACTGTAGATTATCTTGTCTAGCAAATGAATTTACTTTTTGATCTTGAGAAATACGACTAAAGTTAGCTAAGACTGATGAAAGATGTTGAATATTATATATCCACTGTCTATAAAAATTACGTTGATATGCCTTAACGATCTTATCGACAGGAATATTTTTATCAATTGTTTCATCAATAAATTCTAGGAGTTGTTGATCTTGTAACTTATGTAAAAGCGAATTGAATCTGCACCAGTTATCAAGTCTATCGAACTCATTTAAACAAGCTGTTAATTTCGTTAAAAGCTGTTCAAAGTCAACATTTTCAATATCAAAAATCGCACTATCAAAACTATTCACCAAAAGCTTTAAAGATTCTTTACTCTTTTCAGTGAGTTGATTTATCTTTTTAGAAATTGAAGAAAAGTCAGACTTACTATCTTCATAATCAACATTAGTAAATAATTCTAATTTACTGAATGCTGCTCCAGAATCAAATAATTCCTTTAATCTAGAAATCTGTTTTAGAATAGAATCCCAATTTGTATCAACACCATTGTATGCAATACCTAATTGTGATTTTAAAGGTGCTTCAATTTCATCAAATTGTTGTTTTTTTTCATGATATGTACTAAGTTGTTTTGTAAGTTCAATAGCGTCTTCATAAGATGGTTTTGTACCTGTTTTACTATTTCTCTTAATTTCATTTCTTAGTTTCTTATATTCGCTGTTCGTCAATCTACCAAAAAAACTTGAATAGACTCTTGTTAAATTCTTATATTCAGTATCTGCATCTAATTCATATATTTCTTTATCATATTTTTGATTGATTGGATCTCTAACTGCAATGATTTCTTTACTTAATACTTCTAATTGCGTTAGTTTTTCTTGTAGATAAGAACAAGATGCTTGTTTCAAAAAAGAAGGTGTAAGAATAGAGCTTTCACTAGCAAGTTCAAAGAAGTTATCCCATAAGACTGTTTGATTGAATGTATTACAAAGAATTCCATACTTATCTTCAATTTCTTTTTGTAGTTGAATATATTCTTTCAGAACTTCTGTAATAACTTTCAAACCATTTTTAATATCTTCTCTCATTTGATAAGAAGAATCTTGATTGTTATATCCATACCAAGAATTATTTTTATACTGATAACCAATGGATGAACTAAATTCAACGTATTGTCCTAACAAATCAATTGCATTTTTTAAATACTCTTCACCTTTTTGATCAATATTTCGAATAGAAACTCTTACATCCGGTGCATTGCGGGTTGAAGAATAAGCATCATACAATTGATATAGTGATTTATTAATAACATCACGTTTTTTATGAAGTTCTTCTTCATATAAATCTAATTCTTTTTGATTAGAAATCTTTGTTCTAATTTCATTGTTTGCTTGTTCTGAAATCTTAGTTTTATCTTCTCTTAACGTCTTACATAGATTCTCAATGACTGTCTTCTTGTTTTATTTATAACTATGAAGTTCTAAACAAAATTCCTCTAATACCGCCTTCTTCAATTTATCATAAACAACATTTA
>CAVCCE010000280.1:0-2351 GCA_963600555.1 Duodenibacillus sp. | reverse complement strand
TTCAGTTCTTATAGTGATTTTTGATTATCAGGTCCTATTTAGGTTAATTAAGCGATAGAATTAATAATTATTTGAAATATGTGATGATATAATCTTTACAAGAAGGAAAAAATGCTTATGAACTTTAAATTAAAACCTCAAACAAAAGAAGCAATTATTGCGATATCTATTTCAGGAATCATAATCGTTTCTTTTTATTTATTGATATCTCATTTGAATGTAATAGGTGGAATCATTGCTTCTATCTTTAGTGCTTTAGTTCCATTTATCTTTGGTATTTGTTTTGCGTTTATCTTAATACCACTAAGAAATATTGCGGAGGAGAAACTTCTTTCTAGATTTAACCTTTCTGATAAAGCAAAAAGAAATATCGCAGTAGCGATATCAATCATTACAATGATCTTGATTTTAGTTGGCTTCTTTGCGTTATTGGTTCCACAAATCATTTCTTCTGTATCTACATTTGCTGGAAATTTAAGTTACTACATTACAAAATCTCAAACGTTGATTGAACAATATGTAAGTGGTGATACTAAAATGTTAGATTCTGTTTACGATATCTTATTAGATGGAGCTTCCCAACTCGCTAAAATGATTACTGGAAGTTCTAATGGTCTTTCTAAGATCGTTGTATATGTAGGAGATACTGTGAAGTTTATTATAAACTTCTTGATTGGTATCATCATTGCATTATATCTATTATTAGATACAGAGAAATTCAAGATGCAGATGAAGAAATTAACTTTCTGTATATTACCAGAAGATATTGCGTTAGGATTAGTATCTATTTGTAAGTTGACTGCTGATATGTTCTATAAGTTTATTTCTGGTAAGGCAATTGATTCCTTGATCATTGGAATCATCTGTTATGTAGGATGTAAGCTATTGAATATGCCATATGCGGTATTGATTGCGTTAGTAGTTGGTGTAACGAATATGATTCCAGTATTCGGACCATTTATTGGTGCGATTCCATGCTTGATCATTTTAGTTATGATTGATTGGGTAAAGGCAGCTGAATTCTTGGTTTTTATCATTATTCTTCAACAATGTGACGGTAATATCATTGGACCTTATATTCTAGGTGATGCGGTAGGTCTACCAACACTATGGGTAATGTTCGCAATTATAGTAGGTGGAGCATTATTTGGAATCGTTGGTATGTTTATTGGTGTTCCTACATTCGCAGTTATTTATACACTTGTCAAACAAGGAATCAATCGTAGATTGAAAGATAAGAACTTGGATTTTGATGGTGTAGAACACGATGAATTTTAAAGAAGAATTTATCGGAAAATACTATTACGAATCATTGTTAGATAAAAATAGAAATAAACTAGATGATGATCCGAAAGGTTGGAATCATAAACACTTTGTTGAGATATTAGATGACCATCGTATTCGAACAAATTTTTGGAAGTATACAGAACATATAAGTTGGTATAAGAAAGAAGATATGATCTTTCGCATCCAACAAGGTTGGACATATGATAAAGAACGTTCTGATGAAAAAGTATTTCCTGTTAAATGGTTGACTGATGATATGAGAGTTGAAATAGGGGATGATTATTTGATTCTTTTTGCTTCTGAATCTTTCAATAAGTCTGCAGGATTTGTAGGTGTTCAATTGTATAGATTTGATTTATTATTTCGTAAAGTAAAAGAGAAGTGATTTTTGAATCACTTCTCTTTCATATTAGTCAAAATCAAATAACATTTCTTCATACAAAGGAAGTTTGTAGAAGTTTCTTGATGCGATTTCTTCGTAACGATCAATGTATCTTCTTAATTCTTCCATTGCTGGTACGACAGTATCATGAATCTTCTTACCACATTCGTAATCATCATTGGATGCATTTGCTTCTTTCCATAGAGTAGTCATTTTCTCTGTAGCACTATATGTGTTATCAATTAAATCAGATAATTGTTCCATACGTGTTTCAAAGAATTTAGGTGATTTTTTGGATTTAGAAGCTGCTTCAGCGTAGAAATCATATTCAGCAGTCATAGCTGGTAATACGTCTTTTCTACCCATTTCAATCAATGTACGTACTTCGATATCCATCATGCGATCGTATTGTTCGCACATAATGAGACGATTTGCTTGAAGTTCTTTCTCGGAATAAACACCATTAGATGTAAATAGTTTGATAACTTTAGGATCTTTTAAGATTTCAGTAGCTTCGATGTAGCTCTTTACGTTTGGAAGACCTCTACGTTCTGCTTCTTTTACCCATTCATCAGAATAACCATCACCTGAGAATAGAATCTTTTTATGGTCGTGGATCAATTGACGACAAATTTCTAATGCCTTTTCACGAACATCTGTTAAATATTTGATGCCTTCCAAT
>CAVCCE010000279.1:0-2357 GCA_963600555.1 Duodenibacillus sp. | reverse complement strand
CAACAACACCACTTACTGGAGTAGAATTGATAACTGGACTCTTTTCAGATGCTGGACCATCAGATGGAATTGTTTCTGGTTTTGGTAAATCGAAACCTGTTGCGATAACAGATACGATACAAGCATCACCAATCTTATCATTGATAGCTACACCAAAGATGATATCAATATCATTTCCTGCAGCATCTCTGATATATTCAACAGCTTCACTAGCATCATAAGCAGACATTGTAGCTCCACCAGTAACATTGATAATAGCGCTCTTAGCACCTTTGATCTGTGCTTCAAGCAATGGAGACTGGATAGCTCTTTCAGCAGCTTCAGAAGCCTTGTTATCACCTTCAGCCATACCGATTCCGAATAAAGCAGAACCTTGACCTTCCATTACAGACTTGATATCAGCGAAGTCTAAGTTGATCATAGCTGGAACAGCAATCAAGTCAGTGATTGTTTGAACACCTTGACGTAAAATGTTATCTGCTTCCTTGAATGCATCTTCAAATGGAATATGACCAATAACTTCTAATACCTTGTTATTAGATATAATAATTAAAGAATCAACATATTCTTTTAACTGTTCTAAGCCTTGTTCAGCTTGAACCATTCTCTTCTTACCTTCAAATGAGAAAGGCTTTGTTACGATACCTACTGTTAAGCATCCTAATTCCTTAGCCACCTTAGCGAACATAGGAGCAGCACCTGTACCAGTTCCACCTCCCATACCAGCTGTAATGAAGACCATATCAGCACCTTCAATTGACTTACGAATATCATCTTCTGATTCTACAGCAGCCTTACGACCATTATCAGGATTACCACCGGCACCAAGGCCTTCCTTACCTAATTGAATCTTATTAGCAACTGGAGATACATCTAAAGCCTGTAAATCAGTATTAGCAACATAGAATTCAACACCTTGAACTCCATCAGATACCATTCTATTTACGGCGTTACTACCTGCACCACCAATTCCAAATACTTTGATTTTTGCGATTTGATTATATGATAAATCTGCCATTTTTCTCTCCCTTACTTCTTATCCTCAAAGAATAAGCCCTTCAATTTACTTGTTAAAGTATCTTCTTTTGAATCTGTTTCTTTTTTCTTTTCACGATAGCTAACTGATTTCTTAAATGCATCCATGTCTAAACTATCATCAATATAACCACTAATTGGTAACTTATCTTGATAAGCATAGAATAATCCAAGCGTTGCAGTTAAGCCAGCATTTCTGCCACCTAATGTTTCAGGAATATAACACTTAACATCGGCATTTAGCTTTTCAGAAATAAGCTCTGAAAGGCCTTCAGTTTCGCCACCCTCGCCAGTAATAATAACAGTTGTTGGCCCAGCTTGCAAGATAGGAGTGCAAGTTTTCACCACATTAGCAACCCAGTTAGAAACATTTTCTTGGACACTTTCCATAAATTCTCTTTCTGTAATAGTCTTCGTTTCACCATCTTGGCTCCAGATATGTACTGGGTTAGTTGTATATGTCTTTTGATTAAAGCGAACACTATATTTCATTAACTCAACAGCATCTGTTGTCTTGATTCCATACTGATCAACACTACCTTGAACCATATATCCAAGTCCTGCAGGCATTAAAGCTGCTGTCTGTAAACGACCTTTCTTAAATAGTCCTAATGAAGTTGATTCCCTTTCAAGTTTCAATACGATAACTTGTTTTTCAACGGCTTGTTCAAATAATGCTGCTTCTTTTCCAATAGCGTAAATATCTGGGAAGATATCCAACACTTGTAAACCAGCATTTTCAACACAACTTACAAGTTCATAAGCTAATTTACGATCTGAACACAATAGATCAACATCAATAGATAATTGAGAACATTTTTCTCCTAAAGGAATACGTCTTGTAGCTATTCCATTAACGATATACTTTACAGGAACAGTTTGAATCAAAGCATATTCTTTAGAAATATTCATACTTTCAGCTTTACGAATAGCATTTCTCACATCTTGGATCGTAATGACTCCATCAATTCCTGTTACATCTACCGTAGAACGTAAAGAATACTTCTTCATTCTATAAGAAGGAATCGCAAGAATGACTTTTTTGATTTCAGCACCGATTGTACGTTTTGTACTGCTAGCAGCTTTTCTTAACGCATTAGAAATTTCATCAGCATTGATGACCTTATCATACGTTAATCCATAGCATGGAATTTTTTCTACTTTTATAATATTGAAGCGAGTATTAAAAAACTCTCCAACAACCAGGCGCACCTCATGGTCTGCTACTTCTACGCTTGCAAAAATTTGTTTATCGCTCATGAAGAACTCCTTTCATCTCATAAACACACAAAAAATTGTAACATAAAATAGAGTTTAAAAAT
>CAVCCE010000278.1:0-2360 GCA_963600555.1 Duodenibacillus sp. | reverse complement strand
ACTTTAAAGAAACTATAGATAATGAATATGGTTTTCATTTAAAGATTGAAAAAGGAAATACATTGATCGTTTCTTGTGGTAGTGGTGAATTGAAATTTAGTATTGATGAGGCATTTATCCGTAAATGTAAGTTTAGTATCTATGTTCATAATAGAGGACCATTACGTGCACTAGTGGATTGGTATCGAGCTAAGAAAAATCATACACTCACTTACAAACAATGGTACAACAAGACTAAGGCAACAAAAGAAGAACTAGAAAGACAAAGAAACGAAGAAATCAAAGAAACAGATCCAAAGTTCAGTGTACTAGTACCTTTGTATAATACACCATTAAACTTCTTGGATGAGATGATAGAATCCGTCATTGATCAGACATATGGGAAATGGGAACTATGCTTGGCAGATGGAAGCGATGAAGCTCATGTTGATGAAGTAAGTAAGGAAGTAAAGAAGTATCAAGATAAAGATACAAGAGTACTTTATAAAAGATTAGAAAAGAATGAAGGAATCTCAGGAAATACAAATGAAGCACTGAAGATGGCAACAGGGGATTTTATCGTTCTCTTTGATCATGATGACTTGTTAACAGAAGATGCATTGTATGAATTCGCAAAAGCTATCAGAGAAGATGAAGAAGTAGATTGTATCTATTCCGATGAAGATAAGATCAAGGATGGAAACGTACTAGCAGATCCACACTTCAAACCAGACTATAACATTGATATGTTATGTAGTGATAACTATATCTGTCACTTGTTCGCGGTAAGAAAGACATTGACGGATAAGTATGGAGGATTCAGAAGTGAGTATGATGGATCACAAGACCATGACTTTATCTTGAGAATGACAGAACAAGCAAGAAAGACAGCACATGTCGCAAAGATCCTGTACCATTGGAGAGTACATGCGAATTCAACAGCACAGAACCTAGAAAATAAGATGTATTGTTTTACTTCAGGTCAGAAAGCAGTAAAGGCACATTATGAAAGAGTATGGCCAGATATCAAGATCGATAGGGTAGAGAATGGAATCAGTCTAGGAATCTATCATACGGTATGGCACTTTGATGAGTATCCACTCATTAGTGTGATCATACCAAATAAAGACCATACAGAAGATCTAGATAAGGCAATACGATCAATGATAGAAAAAGGGACATGGCCAAATCTAGAGTTCATAGTAGTAGAGAATAATTCAGAGAAAGAAGAGACATTCGCATATTATGAAAAGATAGAGAAAGAATATGAGAATGTAAAAGTAGTGAAGTATGAAGGAAGCTTCAACTATTCAAAGATCAATAACTATGGAGCGAAGTACGCACATGGAGATTACTTCTTGTTGATGAATAATGATGTAGAACTGATAGAACCAGATTCTATGAAAGAGATGATGGGATATTGTCAAAGAGAAGATGTAGGAATCGTAGGATGTAGATTGTTATATGAAGATAATACGATTCAACATGCAGGGGTAGTCATTGGAATTGGTGTAGCTGAACATGTCTTTAAGAATCAATTGTCTGAAGATGATACATACTTCAACCGTGCGATGATAGCACAAGACTATAGTGCAGTAACAGCAGCAGTGATGCTAGTGAAGAGAAGTGTGTATGAAGAATTAAATGGACTAGATGAGACATTCGCAGTAGCGTTCAATGATATAGATTTCTGTCTAAGAACTAGAGAATTAAATAAACTAGTTGTCTATAATCCATATGCATGTTTCCATCACTATGAATCGAAATCTAGAGGTGCGGATACAACTGATGAAAAAATAGATCGTTTCATGGATGAAGTAAATCACTTTATGCAGAAATGGGATAAGTATTATAAGAATGGTGATCCATACTACAATGTGAATCTATCAAAAGAACATTCAGATTATAGTTTATGTAAATAGGAGGTAGTATGTCTAATATTCAATATCATATTGATAGAATTTATGATGAAAAAGGTAAGTCCTATATTTATGGATGGGCTTTTATAACACCATTAGATAATATTCATAATATCGCTATCTATGACTCAAATAATCATATTATTGATGCAAGTATCGTTAGATGTTATAGGCATGACGTTACACAAGATTTATTGAAAGTTTATGATGAGAAGAAAATTGGTTTTACGATTTCTTTCAAACCAACAAATCTTCATAAGCTTGTATTAAAGAGTAATGATGATAGTGTAGAAATCATATTAGATGGTTTCGCAAGAACTGTAATGAATATGGAGTATTCCATTGCGAAGCTATTAAATACAACTGCCGAAACGATTCATCGTATTAAAACAGGTACAAAGAAACCAATCACCTATACAGAATGGTATAAGAAAACGAAACCAAATAAAGAAGAACTAGAAA
>CAVCCE010000277.1:0-2360 GCA_963600555.1 Duodenibacillus sp. | reverse complement strand
ACGATATGAAGGACCCATGTATTATATATCAATTTCAAATATCAACAAACATGAATATTCAATGTAAACGGTATCATGTATTTTATTATTCGTCTGTATCGTCAACTTCTCACCAATTTTATACATCTATGAAAAAGAGAATCAGATTCCATTCATCTAACTCTTACAGTATCAATCGTAAGAATTTTCTATTCTGGACGTAACATCGAAGAAATCATCAAAAATCCAAATGAAAACAAGGTATAAAGTATAGTTGTAAAAAAGTACCACTTTTTTGGGTGGAAAAATATAATTTAAGTATAGTTACAATAAAAAGCTGAAGATCCATTTCTTCAGCTTTCTAACATTTTCTTGTTGTTAATATATTTCATTATATTTGGAACAACAATAAGTGTATAAACAACAATTCCAGCACACATTAAATATTTTCCTGCAAAACGATTGATTTCCATAATACATGGAATCAAATACATACAATAGAAATACAAAGGAATTAAAGCAAATGCACCAACAATAAAACGATCTTTCCAATTGATTTTTTCAAAATCAAAACCACGTCTTTCAAAATAACGACAAATCACAAAACTACTAATAAATCCAATTCCTTCAAAAGAATCTGCTCTCATTTTCACTGGATCAACCAATAAACTACCATCATCTAAATAAGTCATTGGATATGATTTGAATGTATAGAAACATACCAATGCCACACAAAATAATACCCCTCCAATCAATATGATTTTATCGCGATTTATATCTTGATCAGACCAATTTTCAACCTTATTTGTCACAAACAGCATACAAGAAGTAGAAATCAATCCTACGATTACATCTTGTGGTGTATGAACACCTAAGTAATTTCTAGAAATCATGGTAGAAATCACTAAAAACCAAAGCACACAAGTAATTATCTTTTTCTTATGTTTCAACATCCAATAACCAACACCACCAAAAGCACCTGCCGCAAACGTGGTGTGTCCACTAGGAAATGAATAACCAGTTGCTGCTACCTTTGAATCACCATAAGGTTCAATACGAGAATCTCTTATCCATGGTCGATATACACAAAAAATCAATTTCAAGAACCCGTTCATTAATAAACCAAGTCCAAAGCCACCCAGTATTCTTTTTCCATTTTTTCGATCCAATACCCAATAAAGCATACACATCATCGCAATTGGCCAAAAACTCACAGAAAATTGAGTCACCCAATTAAAGTATGGAGCTAAAAATGATCCAACACCATTTCGAAAGTCTTGAAACCATAACAAAATTTGAATATCCATGATAACCTCTCTTTCTTGAATAAATATTATCATATATTCCTTTGTCACAATTAGTTAGATATCAAAAAATCATAAAAGGATGAATCAAATACGATTCATCCTTTTATTCATCTTAATTCATTTGTAAAAGAAACTGTTTTTTTGTTTAATACATTCTCTAATGCATGAACAATGATGTGATGGTCTTTTCCTTCATGTAATCCACTCACTAACAACGAGGCAATCAAATGATTTTCTTGATCACGAATAGGGAATGCGCCTCCTGAATAAATAGATTCATGATTTCCTTTCACTTCTTCATTTACATACATCCAAGCACTACTATGTCCTTGTTCTAATAGAGCTTCATGTTTATAAGAACAAAAAGTAAAGTTTCTTTCTGCTTTATCATCCATCGCATATTGGAAGATAACTAGTCCATCACTTTCACGAATGATTTGAACAACGATACCTCTATCTTCTTTTTCTGCCAACTTGATGATTTCTTCTCCTAGTTTGAATGCATCAATACTATGAAAAGAATCATAGCGAAGATCTTGTTCTTGTTGAATTAGAATATCAAGATCAGACTGTGTATACATTACATATGTCCTTTCATTTGATAAGAATCTTCTGTATACTGCATCAATTCAAAACGATTTCCATCTGGATCATGGAACCATTGTTGATATGTTCCACTTGGTCCTTTAGAAATTTCAGTATCCGGAGAAATTCCTCTAGATTGAATTTCTTTAGAAGCTTCATAGATATCATCTACAGTTAAAGCGAAGTGAGAATATCCAACATCTTCATTCCACTCTCTATGTGGCTTTTGATCAGCATTTGCTGGGAAGAGTTCAATGAACTGTCCTTCTGCTAATTCAATGTAAGTATAGAAGATACCTTCTGGATCCTTCTTAGCCATCTCATACATAGATGGTCTATCAGGTCTATTAGCATATTCTTTCCATCTTACGATGACCTTTTGTTTCAAACCTAGTTTGTTGCAGTAAAAATCTAACATCTCATCAAATTGATCTGTATAGAAAGATACATGCATGATTGCATTAAATTTCATTTGTTGCCTCCTGGGAT
>CAVCCE010000276.1:0-2365 GCA_963600555.1 Duodenibacillus sp. | reverse complement strand
TTGATGATCTCTGCAGCATGTACAGCATGCAACAAGCCGGAATGCATTCCATCTAAGACCATATCATCTATATGTTCTTTACTTGTAGCTACACTGACATATTTCATTTTTACAATTGCCATGCATCTACTCCTTTTCTAATATACCAAGAGTGCACGAATTCTATCTGGTGCAATCTGATATCTAATCCCTTCGATAATATTGATCAAGTTTTGAATTTCTGTTTCTCCTACTAACAAATAACTTAGTAGTACAACAGATGCATCTTGATAATATTCGATGACATGATGATTCATATTAAACTGAATCATCTGCATGTATTGTTCAACACTTGTGAATCTTAGATCACGTGTATAACGATGATATCTCTTCGCTACTTTATCTAAAACTTCATTTGCATCACAATGATCAATCATATCTTCCATTTCACGTTTTGTAAAAAAACATGTATATGGAAGCATAAATCTACCAATCTTATCATTTGATTGTTTAAAGTATTTCTTTAAACGATAGATTGCGGATACATTGATCAATTCTGCTTTAGATAAAATGATCTGATTCAATAATTCACTACATTCTTTTCCTTTATATTTATCAAGAAGATCAACCATATCTTTATAAAGTACAAGTTCTAGATCATGTTCCAAAGCGATATAATCGATTTCTTCCATGCTCTGTGCTTGATACTTATAGATGATCTTCTCATATGATGTACCTTTAATTACATCTAATAATTCAGCAAATGTGGTGACATCCGGTAATTTTTGAATGTTGAATGAGAAATACTTCTCAGCAAACATTGGTAAGGAAGATATTAAGACACTACGGATTTCAACATCCTTTGTGACGATATATCTTACACTCGCTAAAATCATCTGTATTTCTGAGCGCATAACGAATGCATAATTAAATCCTTTATCTTCTTCTCCACCATATCTCTCTAGTTTTTCTAAACGATGAAAGATATCCATTCTTAACAATGCCTCTAACTGCTCTCTGTGAATCGCTTTTTCATTGATTCCTGATAGTGTAGTAGAAAAATATGTTTCATTCTTCAAATAACTAGCTATTTCTGGTACAGATTTCTTTTGAAGTAAGGTTTCATATTCATTCGCTGATAAACGTTTACCGAACATCGCTCTTGCTTTAGTCGTTAATGCTAAATCTGAGCTCATAGTTCCTCCAATTACTCAACGCTAATAATGCGACTTACGAGATCCTTCTTCCAAGCTTCTTTGTTTGCGTTGTACATATCTGTTAATCTCTTAACATTCTTTTCATACATGCTTTGATTTTCTTTTTGATCTGCTTCAACTTTAGCGTTTAGTTCTTTCTTTGTTTCTTCAACTTTAGAACGAACTTCAGCCCATAGATCATCAGAAATCTTTTTCTTTTCATCTTCTACAGCTTGCTTGAGTTGCGTACGCTTTGCGTACTGCGTTTCAATTGCTTCACGCGTTTTTTCGTCCGTGTCAATCAACTGTAAGATAGCATCCATTTCCATATAAAATACCTCTTTAGCAAATTAATTGCCTAAACTATTTTATTACTTTTTTTTTGAAAATAAAGACTTTTTTCATGTGATAAGAATCACATATATTCATGCTTTTTTTATCCAATAAATAAACATCATTTCAACTAAAAAATCTTCTTCATTAACGGATCATATCGTATACATGAAAACCAGGTCCACAATCTCTTACACGATACAAGATCATACCTAAATGTTCATACTTATCTGCTTTCAATTTATCATCTGTCTCCAAAGCAACAGTGATACCAAATTGTTCTGCCCTTCGATATACAAATTCCATTAATTCTCTCATATGTCCTTGGTGTTGATATTCTTTCAATACAACTAAGATATCTACAGAAACATATCTCATATTTCTTTTTAAGATTTCTTGAGAAATCGTTCCACCGTCATTACTAGAAACTTTTGAATACTCTAAAGCTTTTTGAAAACCACCTAAAGCTTCTGTCTCCGCTAACATTTCCTTAATGACATTCCATAAAGTAATTCGATTTCCTTCAGAGTCAGTCATGATGAGATAGCCTTCTCCACCTTCCGTGCTCCATGCGCATCCACTTCTAACTGCTGCTTCAAATACAGCTCTCATAAAAATATACATAGATTCTCTAGTGGTAATGAATCCCTTCATTCCTTTCTCACCATCTGTATATTCATAATCAAAAAAAGCATCTGCAATTCCATGTGCGATTTCAGATATCTTTTCTTGTGATAGGTCTTTTTGTACTGGTACGATCATATCAACACCTCCCTATCAATGATATTTCTTAATCTAACAAATTACAAATTACTTAAAAAGATGTCTGAAGATCCATCTAGCAATAGGTCCTGCAA
>CAVCCE010000275.1:0-2370 GCA_963600555.1 Duodenibacillus sp. | reverse complement strand
GAATATGTAGAAGATGAAAAAGAAAAGGCTAAGAAACTTGGTATTAAAGAAGGTCTAGCTAAAGGTGAAATGAATCAAAAGATTTCTATTGCGAAAGAAATGTTATCTAATGGGTTATCAATTGACATGATTCAAAAATGCACCGGGCTAACAAAAGAAGATATTAAAAAATTAAGTCATTAATGTTGTCAAAAAGAGATAAGGTTTCTATTGCCTTATCTCTTTGTTTTAGTGAAATGCTTTAATTTGTCTTCTTTCTTACTTTTGTTAGAGCTAATATCATCGCAACGATCATAATAGCACCACCCAAGATGCCAACGGATCTAGCACCAAAAGCATCCATCACGAATCCTGAATATGTTAAAGCCAGAATACCAGAGAAACTACCATACATCGCATCTGATAAACTATGTGCTGTATTCTTTAATGTAGACGGAACATTCGCTTCTACGATTTCTCTCTGCGTTGGTAACATAATTCCATAACTTGTATTTGAGAAGATCGTACCCAAGATGATCATCCATGGACTAACCGCAAAAGAAACTAAACACATCGTGATAAATACTGTAACTGTCATAAGAAATAATCTGACATAGACAGGAATCTTCTTTAACTTACCAGAAGTAAAAATAAATACTGCTTGTACCATAACTCCTAAGAATGAATCCAATCCTAGAATACTAACATCACCACCAACGCTTTGTAAGATCGTTGGTTTTAAATTGTTGACAGGAGATATCGCTAGACCTGTAAAGAATACAACGATCAACATAAAGATATATGGTCCAATATGTAATAACTCTTTTGGATTACCTGAACTACTTTGCGCCACAACTGTTTCAAATGGTACTTCCTTGATCCAGAAAGCAACCATGAGTACTAATACCGCAAAGAAGATAAAACCAATAGGAATCATTTGATAACCAATCATATTAATAAGATTTCCAATAATCAAAGCTGTGATTGCGTATCCAACAGAACCAATCGCTCTAGCTCTACCATAAGTAGAAGCATCTTTATGAAAAGAACGTAACATCCAAGTATCGATATTACTACCTAAAGGTGCAGATAAGAAGCCAAATACAGGATATAGAATTGTAGAAACCATCATATTCTTATCAGCCATGAAGTAAATGATAAAAGCTACAATATTAGTAACAATAAATTCTGGAATAAAGATTTTCTTATTTGTTTTAGCTTTATCGCAAACAGAGCCCCAAAAGAATGCACCAATAAAAGAACATCCCATAAAACATGCTAGCATGATAGATAAGACTGAATTTGTCATTCCACATGCCAATAAATATGTTGATGTAAATCCAACAAACGCTGCATAGAATGCCCAATATAAACTATCTAATGCCGCAAAGCTTATAAATGTTTTTGTTTCTATTCTTTCCATATATCCTCTTAACCTCTTAATATGTTCAAAAATTTTATCACACCTGTTTGATTAGCGCTTTCATATTGCTCAAAATTCTACTATCATTATTGAAAGAGGTATTTTTATGGAACAGAAAACTTATCAAACTTATTGTGAAATATTAGAAGCCGAACTTATGCCCGCAATGGGATGTACAGAACCAATTGCGATAGCCTTAACTGCAGCTAAGGCTAAGAAATACTTAGATGAAGAAATCACTTCTGTAGAAGTATGCGCATCTGGAAATATCATCAAAAATGTTAAGAGTGTCATTGTTCCTCATACGAATGGTTTAAGAGGTATCGATGCTGCTGCTTCTGCAGGGATAGTTGCTGGAGATGCTGATAAAGAGTTAGAAGTTCTTTCTCATATCACAAAAGAGGATCAAGATAAGATTTCAACATTCATGAAGAATACAAAGATTACAGTCAAGAAATCCACTTCTGAATATATCCTTGATATTGGAGTTACATTACATTCCAAAAATCATACAGTTTACGCAAGAACTGCGCAATATCATACTGGACTATGTTTGATTCAAGTAGATGATAAAACGATTTTTGAAAAACCTATTCCTAAAAATACTAGTAGTATAGATCACTCTATATTAAATATGGAAGGAATCATAGACTTTGCTGATAATTGTAACCTAGATGATGTGAAAGAAGTATTAGATAGACAGATTTCTTATAATATGGCAATTGCTAATGAAGGTATTAGCGGTAAGTATGGTGCAGCTATTGGTAGAACATTGTTAATGGCATATGGGGATTCTGTTCATAATAGAGCCAAAGCTTATGCAGCTGCTGGAAGCGATGCAAGAATGAACGGTTGTGAATTACCAGTCGTTATCAATAGCGGATCAGGTAATCAAGGTATAACGACTTCTGTACCTGTTATCGTCTACGCAAAAGAATTAAAGGTATCTCAAGAAAAGTTATATAGAG
>CAVCCE010000274.1:0-2372 GCA_963600555.1 Duodenibacillus sp. | reverse complement strand
GCTCTAACAATAGCGAGTCTTTGTTTCTGACCACCAGATAACTTTCTAGGATATTCCTTTGCCTTTTCTTCTAGTCCAACTTGTTTTAATAATTCCATTGCTTCTTTTTCTGCATCTTCTTTAGATACATTCTTTTCAAGCATTGGAGTAATCGTAATATTGTCTAATACTGTTAAATGTGGGAATACATTGAACTGCTGGAATACCATACCAATCTTTTGTCTATGTACATTTAAATCAGTACTTTTAGGATCAAGCTTTTCACCTTCGAAGTATACAGTACCATCAGTTGGCTCTTCTAGCATATTCAAACATCTTAAGAAAGTAGATTTACCACCACCAGATGGTCCAATAATAGTAACAACTTCACCTTTATAAATCTTTTCAGAGATACCTTTTAATACTTTCAAATCTCCGAAGTTTTTCTTCAAATCGACTGTCTCGATCAATGGTTTAACGTTCTCAGTCACTGACACTCATCCTCTTTTCTAATTTTTTAACAATCCAAGATAGTGTTAAAGTAACAGCTAAATAGATTGCTGCGATAATAAACAGTGGCTGCCATACTAAGTATTTATTGGCAAGCAATGTTCTTGTATACATTAATTCATACAACATGAATGTTCCAGCAAGTGAAGTTTCCTTAACCATGGCAATATATTCATTTGCTAAAGCAGGAAGGATATTCTTGATTGCTTGTGGAAGAATAATTTTAGTCATACAGTGTTTTTCAGTCATTCCTAATGAGCGAGCAGCCTCTGTTTGACCTTTATCAACTGCTTTAATACCACCTCTGATAATTTCAGATACATAAGCACTTGAGTTTAAAATCAAAGCTAGTAATACAAAGTATACTTTATCAATATTATTCAATGAAGGGAAAACCATCGGTAAGAAATAATATGAAATATACATCTGTACTAAAATAGGTGTTCCTCTAAGTATATTGACATAAATTCCAGCTATAGCTGAAACAAATTTATTTTTTGATAAATGTAGCAAAGAAACCAATGCACCTATGATTGTTCCCCCAACTACCGCAATTGCTGCATATTCAAGAGTACCGCCTAAACCTCTAAGAAATATTGGCCAATACTCAAAGAATACTTCAAGAATTCCTTTTCCCATTTTCAATCACCTTTCTTTTTTTATGAATTATTCAACTCCAGATGCTGTCTTAGCAATTTGATACCATTCACTGATATAACCATTATCTGTAGCTGTAGCAAGACATTCATTAATAACTTCCATTAATTGTGTTTCACCCTTCTTTGCAAGACAAACGTTACCTTGGTAATCACCATATGGAGTTAAGTCAAAATATACTTCTGTCAATACAAACTGTCCATCTGATGAAGCAACATAATTTTCAGCACTGTTATTAGCTAATGCAACAGCGTCACATTTACCTGATGATAAACCTAAGATAGCTTGATCTAAAGTACCTACAGATTCATATGTTGTTGTTCCATCTGTATCTAAAGCAAGAATTTCATCTTCTACATACATTTCCTGTAAGGAATTAGCTTGAGCCATGATTCTTGTTCCAACGAAATCACTTAATGAATTGAACTTACCTTCATTTTCTTTTGTTGTGATTAATGTATGTTTACTTTCCTCGGAAGTAGGATCAGCAATCCAACCATTAGATAATTCGTAATTTTCAGCTCTGTCTTTCTTCCATCCATATCCAGAAAAAGCTACATCAACCTTTCCAGTATCTACTGCAACGAATGTTCCAGAGAAATCTGAAGTTTCGATTTGGAAGTCAACTCCTAAACAATCTGCAATATATTTCCCAATCATCATTTCATAACCATATACTGTGCCAGTATCATCCTGCCATTCAGCAGCTGGGAAATCAGGTGATGTCGCAACCTTAAGAGCGCCGTTATCTAAGATGGTTTTCAATTCACCTGTTGGATTGCTTAAATCAAGATCAGGTTTTTCTAAACTTGATGTATCTAAGTTATCTGGATTAGCAGCATCCAATTGTTCTTGTGTAATTCCTGAAGAAGTAGATGTAGCTGCTGTAGATTCTGTTGCTGAAGAACAACCTGTTGTTAGAAGTAATCCTGTTGCCAATAATCCGGCTAATAATTTATTTGTGTTTTTCATAATCTTTTTTCTCCTTTTATATTCTTTTTTATTCGATTGTTTAACTTTCTGTCACTTTCTTTCTACGTCGGACTTTCATCAAAATTACCTCCTTAAACAAAAAAGTCGTCCTGGATATTTCCAGAGACGACTTATTAATCGCGGTACCACACTGGTTACTGATAAATAAATTTATCAATCACTCTTTCCATTAACGCAGGTATTCACGTTCCTTACTATGATTTCATAAGGACTTCTCCCAGATGCGCTTCACC
>CAVCCE010000273.1:0-2375 GCA_963600555.1 Duodenibacillus sp. | reverse complement strand
ATCTTTAAGTGATGATCAATATCAAGAAATATCCAATCAATGTATTGAACAGGTTCAACCATACTCATCAGAAACTTTCTATGAAAAAGTAATACAAGTCTATACAAATACGATTCAACAATATCATGATCAATATTCAATCGTAGATGTTAAAGTTAAAGATACTTTGGTGCAGTTGTATTTGATTTCTGATAAAAAAGAGGAATTACGTATTCAAGTTTCATTAGATGATTACTATAATATGGGCATGCGAAAAGATGGAACTTTAACGAAGAAACAAGTTGAGGATCTACTTTATCGTGAGAAAGGGTCTTTGGCTTATCAGAGTTGTTTAAGGAAACTAGAGTATAAAGATAGAAGCCGTAAAGAAATATATGATTGGTTAACACAAAATACAGAATGTGATATCTATATTATTAATCGTATCGTTGAAAAGCTAGAAAAGAAAGGCTATATCAATGATGAAAGATTTTGTGAAGATCAAATCAATTCTTTGAAAGCTGCATTAAATGGAAAAGATAAGATCATTCGTACCTTAACAAAAAAAGGTATTCCTTATGAAATGATCGAACAGAAATTGAATGAGAGAAAAGATGATGAAGAGGATAATGCTGTAGCTTATGCTGAGAAAATCTTATCATCATGTAAAAATGATTCTGTTAAAAAATCAAAGAATTATGTTTATACAAGATTGATTAGTAGAGGTTATCGTTATGATCTTGCTAAGAAGGTATCTGAGAAATTAGATTACACGAAAGTAGAAACAAAGGAATTAGATAACTTGTATAAGTGTTGTGCAAAGGCTAAGAAAAGATATGAACGTAAATATCAAGGAAATGAATTAAGAAATCATGTCTTTAGATATTGTATGGCACAAGGATATCCTACAGAAGATATCTATGTGACGATGGATGAAATGGAGTGGTGAGAATGGTTAAAATCAATGAATTTGAAGAACATATGAAGTTACTACAACCTTTACTTGTAAAGGATGTTAAGAATGGAACTACAACAAAAGGAGCTCCATATCTTTCAATGACATTACAAGATCGAACGGGAACAATAGAAGCGAAGTTTTGGGATGTTAAAGAAAGAGATCAAGAATTGGTTCAAGTAGGTAAAATTTTATTGTTTAACTATGAAGTTCTTTTATATAAAGATAAATTACAATTAAGAGTCAATCGTGTTGAACCAATCGAAGAAAGTGAAATCAATTTAGAAGATTTTGTTATTTCATCAGATCACACAGAAACTGAGAGAAGAGATCTTGCAGATAATTTGATTCAATCTATTAAAAATGAAGTTTATCAGAAATTGGTAAAAGGAATGCTGGAATATGTAGGTGATAAATATTACACATTTCCAGCTGCTTCTAAGATTCATCATGGATGGAAAGGTGGATTATCAGATCATTCTTTATCTATGGCTACAATTGCGGATGATCTATGCAAACATTATCCGCAATTAAATAGAGATCTCTTGGTATCTGCAGCTTTGATTCATGATGTAGGAAAAACTGCTGAATTATCAGGTCCTGTTACTACAGAATATACACTTGCTGGTAAATTAGAAGGTCATATTTCGATTGCGAATGCATGGTTAAGTGAAGTTGCAGAAAAACTTGGATTAGAAAATAAGGAAGAAACATTGTTGATGCATCATATGATTCTATCTCATCATGGAAAAATGGAATTTGGATCTCCAGTTCCTCCTATGATCATTGAAGCAGAAGCTTTATATTTGATTGATAATATGGATGCGAGATTAACGTCTTTGAAGCAAGCTTTAGATGGTGTAAAACCTGGACAATGGACAAGTCGTATGTTTCAATTTGAAAATAGACAATTCTATAAGCCAAAGGGGTAGTATATGGATATTCGTTTAAAAGTTGTACAACTAGCTCATTCTATTCTTTCTAAAGCAGGAAGAGGTGGAAGTTTTCCAGGAGAACTTGCTTTACGTATGGATCCTCATTTTATTGAGAAGTTTCAAATGCCTAAAATCGTTGTATTGGTTACAGGTACGAATGGAAAAACAACGACTTCTAATCTGATTGCGGAATCGTTACGTGCGGCTGGATTAGATGTTATCAATAATCGTAGAGGTGATAACTTAAATGTTGGTATTGCGACATTATTAGCTTCTAATTCAGATTCTAATTTTCATGTTAAAGCTGAAGCAGCAGTTATTGAAGTAGATGAATTGACTTTGTATAGACAGTTTAAGAATCTTCACCCAACCCATCTTGTTGTGAATAATTTCTTTAGAGATCAATTAGATCGTGCTGGAGAAATGGAAACTATTATTCGAAAGATCCAAGAAGTAACTGAGGATTTTACAGGCGATATCATTTTGAATGGTGATGATCCTAATAC
>CAVCCE010000272.1:0-2380 GCA_963600555.1 Duodenibacillus sp. | reverse complement strand
AATAATATTGTTGTCTAAAAGATGTACCAACATACAAAACAGGATAATCTTTATGTTCATATTTATATTCTTCTAGTGATAGAAATATACATTGTCCATCATCTTCATCAATTGATTTTCTTGTTGTGCATTTTGCATAACATTTCATGTTTTCCATGAAATCGACCCATTCTTCTTTAAAACTAGAAACAACATAGATACTTGTCGTTGGATCAATTGTCTTCCACTTGTAATCTCTATAAGATAAACCAATTGGTATCTTTGTACCTTTATATTCTCTTCTATCTATTATTGAAGGCATACATGGAATATATGATGTTTTAATAACTCCATTCATTGAAGCATATTGTGTAAGATAATCATTCACTTGTTTATAAGAAAATTCAAAGAACTTAACAGGTAAAATATGATCTTTTTTAATATAGCTAGCATTATGAAATAGTACTTTTTCACTTGTTCTCAAAAATTGTTGAATTTGTTGATGATCTTCATGTTGAACTACAAATCTATTTTGTATAAATGATTGATCACGATAGTAGAGAGTATCTACATTTGTAACCAATAAAATGATATATAAATGATAGACAGACGCATGTTCTAACAAATCTCTTAAATTCAGAACATTATTTTCATTACTTTCATAAAATCTAGATAGATCTGTTATCAACAATACCTTTTCATGGGAATCATCTTTCCTTAAGTATTGAAGCGTATTTTTAACTTTTTCTTCTTCATAGCTAGAACATAACATGATCCATTTATTAAATAGATTATATTGTTCTTTATTAAAGATATTTAAATCATCTATAACAAATAATTGTTCATATTCTATTGAATGTATCAATACATATAAATTCAATAAACTACTCTTTATCTTTGCTTCAATTGTAGAACAAAGAAATACACAATTTCTGTCTGTTTTTGAAAATAAATAAAGATCTAGATATTGTCTACGATAATAGTCATCAACTTTTCCTACAACAAACTTTTTTACATTTTTATTCCATTCAATATGTTCTAAAGGTTGTAGCCACAAATAAGAATTTACAGAATGATATTTATCAAACAATCGTAATATCTCTTTAAGTTGTGTAGATTCATTTGAATCCTTTGTATTTATAACAGAACCATCAATATCCAAAATTTCTAATGAATTTTTCGTACTTGATGATTTGGAATAACAACTTCTCCCTTTTCTTATATGATGATTTGAATGTAATAAAAACTCTCCAGGTTCATCTAAATATGTATCTACCTTACATCGAAGTATTTCTTCTAGTTCTTTTTGTTCAGAAACCTTTAAAGCAATCTGAAATGAACAATTCGCCCATATCTCATCGCTTATGATCCCGTTTGGTTTTTGTGTACAAAGAATCAAATGAATTCCTAAACTTCTACCAATTCTAGAAATCGAAATCAAATCATCTAAAAAATCTGGTCTTATTCTTTTCAATTCCGCAAATTCATCTATTACAATAATCAATTCTGGAATATTAACCATATTTGGATACTTCTTTAATAACCTTCGATATGTCGTTATATCACTAACATATTCATCACTCATTTCATTCATCTTCGATATCATCTTTTGACGATGAATAACTGTATTCTGAAATGAAACAAGAGCTCTTTCCATATTGTCTGTATCTAGATTTGATAAAGTTCCACAAACGTGAGGTAATGTTTTTAATATATTAGCTGCACCACCACCTTTAAAATCAATTAATGCGAATTCTACATCTAAATAAGAATATCGCAAGGAAATAGATAACAACATCGATACAATCAACTCACTTTTTCCACTTCCTGTCATTCCTGCAATCAAACCATGAGGACCATCCCCTTTCTCATTAAGATTCAAAACAATAGGATTTCCTTTCTCATCGATTCCTAAAGTAACTAATAACGATTGATTGATATTTATTTCTTTCCACTGCTCTTCCAAATGAATATTTGAAATCTTATCTATTGCATGAACAGAATAAAAATCATTTTTTATACTTTGAAGAAGAGCACCTTTTCTACGTAAACAAAACAAAAGAAACTCCATATCACAATCTTTTAATTCAACTTGGAAATGTCCATCTTTCCTTAATTGTGAATCGAAGTACTCATGTTTCTTAAAATCCAAAAATAAATTAAAGTTCTCATGATTTATTGTATTTGTTACTTGTATGAATATTTCTTCATTTGGTAACACAATTGAATCAATAAAAGAAATGATCATTCGTTTACGATTTTGACAATGTAATAGACACTTTTGTAATTCATCTTCATTCTTGCAGATCATCCTCATACCTTTATAAATCGTATTAGGAATCATTCTCATCCAAAGATTATCGTTTATTATTTTTTCATTAACGACTAATACGACTAGTAC
>CAVCCE010000271.1:0-2387 GCA_963600555.1 Duodenibacillus sp. | reverse complement strand
CTGGTGATGATACTGAAGGTGTAAGAGAACGTAATTCCTATGGGGTTTATGTCACGACAGGTTGGTATAGAGATATTAACGGTAATATTCATTATGGTGATGGAACAAATGAAGAATATTTAAGTAATGAAAATAATATTGGCTATCAAAAAAGAACTTGCTTAGATTTAAGGATCAAACATCAAGACGAAGAAAGTTTTGAGAGTTTAAGTGATGAACTTGGAAATTACAATAAAAACAGTAAATGGCTAGAAACAATTGATTTACAGTTTGGTGAAGATGGATTTAAGAATCTTTATGATTTAAAGATTACCAGTAGCGCAAGTGAAGTAACAGATAATACTGGCGATAAATACGTTAGAGGCTATTACTATGTTCCAAAGGATTATGATCCAGAAAATGGTATTGTTTTCACTTTACAAGGACAAGCAATATGTTATTGGAGATTAGAAGATGGCACAGATAATGAAGGAACAGGCATAACATTTGATACGGCTACTACTTCCTGGAAAAATACTGGTGCGATAGTTGTGAATATTCATGATCGTTCAAGCTATGGTAAAGATTATGGAAACTTTTGGGAAACATATGATTTTGTTTTAGACGATATAAATGTCATGAAATATTTTATTGAAAAGTATAACGTGACTGGTAATATCGTTTTACAAGGTAATTCTAGAGGTACAATGGCTAGTTCAATGATTATTAAAGCTTTAGCTGGTCAATCGTATGATCCTAGAAATCAAACAATGAATGGTAACTATGATGAAGATAAATATTTAGATAAAGAAGTATATAACTTTAATGTTGATTGTTTTATATGTCAAAATGGTTCATTTGGTTATCAATACGATGAAGATGATTGGAATGCAATTCGTGCAACGAACTTAAAGGTTTGGGCTTTTAATGGTGAACAAGATACTAATGATATATCTAATATTAGTAAATATAGTGAAATGATGGTTGATATAAAAGGAAATGATTGGGTAAAAGAGAATGTTCGTTTAACTGCTTACCCTTCTGAGTTGTTTTATCCATTTGGTGAAAGTGATCATTCAGTAACACGTATGAATGGCTGGTTTTTTGCGGATGAAGGATATTTGGGACCAGATCTAACAATAGATGAAAATGGAGAAATCGTTTACCAAAATAAATTAAATGATGGTGATACATACACTTTACAGGCAAGAGGTAATGGATCTGCAAAAAAGGATCATGAATATGTTATATATAATGAATCATTTCACTTATGGGCATTAAAAAAAGCATAGAATAGTAAACTCTTAATCTAATATGGAGTATCATTTTTGTAGAGAGGTTTTTTATATGAAAAGAACAGTTATCTTACTTTCCTTACTTACTTTAACTGCTTGTTCTTCTACCCAACCAATGAGCAGTACTTCTTCAACAGTAGACACAAAAGAAGAAACAACATATGTTGAAGGAGATACGATCAATTATGGTATCTATCAAGTAACGGTTCCTGAAGGTTTTAACGCAACTACGACAACCAAGAAAATTGGTACATCAAATACAGATATGCATATCATTACACTTTATTATGGTGATATAGATACTTCTAATCCATACATCACTTTATCTTCTTATGAAAGGATAGAAGATGATAATGATTGGAAAACTGATCAAGATTATGGAGAATATCAGATTGGTGACTATAGCTATAAGATCCAATATGATGGTTATCCATATACTTATATTGATCGTAATGATGAAAAGACATATGACTATATCTTAGAAGATGAACAATTATTTAATCGTATTAGTTTCTCTTATTTTGATCATGAGAAAGGTACTTGGGATGAAGATGCTATATTAGATATCATTGAATCGTTACAATTGAATACCATTGGTGAAATAACGATCAATCGTTCCTATATCAATGTCAGATATCAAGATTCTAAATCATCTCAATTAATGGGTAAGATCAATCAAGGTGAAACATATCAAGTATATGAAGTAAAAGAAGATGATTCTTCTACTTGGTATCGTATCGGTGATTATTCTTGGATCAATGCTGAGAAAGAGGATTGGGTAACATACAAATCTATCTAACACAAAAGACTGCTCACGCAGTCTTTTGTTATACATATAGACAAATCATTCTATCTTTGGCAAGTAGATAGAAAACAGTAGTATACTTGTCTTTCGATATTATTTCTTCACACTACCTTGATTAGCTACAGCGTTCATCTTTGCTTGAATAGTTTCCTGATCACCAAGGTAATAATGTTTGATAACTTTCATATTCTCATCAAATTCATATACAAGTGGAACACCTGTAGGAATATTGACACCCATGATTTCTTCTTTCGTTGACACTCCCACCACTAAAGTAGTGGGATTCTTGTTTCATAGAGTACCGCATG
>CAVCCE010000270.1:0-2408 GCA_963600555.1 Duodenibacillus sp. | reverse complement strand
GAATTATAATAGATAAAAATGTGGGGTTATTTAGAATGGAGTTTAAGGAAATTAAGACAACTGTTGAATTGAAAAGATTTTTGGATGACCAAAAAAATAGGTTGAAGAATTGTGAGTATTTAAGTCATTACACAACATATTCTAATTTAATTAATATTCTTAAATCAAAAAAAATCTATTTATCAAAAGCTGAAGGAATGAATGATTTATTAGAGTTTAAAAATGGCAGCGAAGATATTTGGGATAAATTATATTTTTTTAGTTTAATGATGACTCGAAAAGAAAATATTGGAATGTGGGCGGTATATTCACAACCTTGGGAAGACGGTGTAAAACTATCATTTAAAACTAAAGATGTAAAAGAATTGGTAGAAAATTTAAAAGAGATTTATATAGTTGATGAAAATGAGAAATTGACAGGTGAAACTATTGAAAATGATGACGATGAGAAATGTTTTATATCTGCTGTAGCTTATACAAATACTGATTTTAAAGAAGAAAACGAAAAAGAAGAAGTTATATGGAATACTGTTGAGAATAAAAAGATGCATCTTGTTTCAAAACAATCAGATTTAACTGGCTATATTAAAGATGAAGCATGGGCATATGAAAGAGAAGTGAGAATTAAAAAGATATTTAATGATCGAGCTAATTATCACAGAATTGCACTAGACATCAGTTCGTTATTTGAAAATATGATCATTGAAACTGGGCCACTGTTCAAAGGAGAACTTAAGCAACGAATGGAAAGAGATTTAGAAGGATTTAATAATATAGAATATAAAATAGAAAGTAGTATTTTTCAAAATAATATTAAAATAAATAGCATAGAAAAAGAATTGTGATTTAGTTTGATAGAATTGAGTGAAACCAAAAAGAAAATGTCCTGAACATTATTGTAATAACGTGCTTTAATACAATCGTTTAAAACCTTCATGATGTCCTCATGAAGTAGGAGTGATTTATAGGTTGGGTCACTCCTTTTTTAATGTCCTATCTTTGATATATAATATTTCTAATAACTATCAAAGGTACATAATATGAAAAGAGAACAATTTATTGAAAACTTAGAAATAACAAATGCTTATGAATTACAAGATAATGGTGATGTATATAAGATTACTTTAGATAAACTTGTATACTATCCACAAGGTGGAGGACATATCTTTGATTCATGGGAAGAACTATTTGATCATAAAACTAAAACAAAGACATTAGGAGAGTTAGTAGATGAACTAATAGAATATGATACAGAGTTTATCTATCATATTAGTGTTGAAGTAATTGATGAAAATGGTGATATCAAAGAATCATGATTAGTAGTACAGAATAGTTTAGAAAATGGATGTATAGAAATTTGTAGTGGAGGAATTGAAAATGTTTAAACAGAAATATTGCATAATATGTTTATTGTTGTCAATTTCCATATTGCTGACTGCTTGTTGTAGTATTGATAATCAATCAAACAGTAGTGATTATTCTACAAGTGAAGCAATCAGTGAGAGAGAAGGATTTTCAATCCATGAAATCTCAGATGATCTATTTGAGAGAATGCAGGCGGGTAATACTTATAAAGAAGAGTGTATTGTCCCTCGTGAAGATCTTAGGTATGTGCTTGTCTTGCATAAGGACAAAGATGGAAATACACATCAAGGAGAATTGGTCGTACATAAGCTGATTGCGGAAGATATCCTAGAAATATTTGAGAAGCTATATGACGCAAATTATCCAATTGAACGTATGGTGCTTCCGGATAATTACATGGCTGACGATGAAATAATGATGCGTGACAATAATTCCTCATGCTTTAATTTTAGATTTATTTCTCATACTACGAAAATCTCAAAGCATGGGCTTGGAATGGCTGTAGATATCAATACGCTCTATAACCCATACTATAAAGTTGTAACCAATGAGGATGGCACTACAGAAGAAGTGATTGAACCTGCAACAGGTGCAGCGTATCTTGATAGAACACAAGAGTTCGAATATAAAATTAACAAAGATGATTTGTGTTATCAGCTTTTTATAGAAAAAGGATTTGAGTGGGGAGGAGATTGGACAGATCGAAAGGATTATCAACATTTTGAATTGCCTACGGAAATTACAGATAAATACTCAGAAATGTATACCAATACGAATTGATTCAGTATTTTATACAAATTGAAATTTAGTAGTATACATTTAAATGACTATAGTAAATCATAAAAGGAAATGGAATCGATGCAGTAGAGAATTCTAAGATTGATAGTTAGATGGTCAATGTATACTTGTGAAGATTATATTGAAGTAGAAAAGATTAGGAACTACAATAAAGTTAGAATCATTCAGAAAGAAGACCAACTATGAAAAATCAAGAGTAAAATGAATTAATTTTACTAAGAAGATTTGGTTGTAAAAAAAAGCAT
>CAVCCE010000269.1:0-2417 GCA_963600555.1 Duodenibacillus sp. | reverse complement strand
TTACATTATTGAACATGCTTTTGAAACAGGCATGATGAAACCTCAGATTCCTTCTGTTCGCTCGGGCAAAAGCGTCGCTGTGATTGGTGCTGGTCCTTCTGGACTAGCAGTAGCAGATCGACTAAATAAAAGAGGACATACTGTAGAAGTATTTGAAAGAGAAGATCGTGTTGGTGGATTATTAATGTACGGTATTCCAAACATGAAACTTGATAAAAGTGTTGTTGAACGTCGTAAAAAACTAATGGAAGAAGAAGGTGTTATCTTTCATTTAGGAGTTGATGTTGGAAAAGATAAAAAAGCAAAGGATCTATTAAAGAAATTTGATGCAATCATCTTAGCATGTGGTGCAAAACAAGCACGCTCATTAAATGTTGAAGGTATTAATGATACTGAAGGAGTTTATTTTGCAGTTGATTTCTTGACATCTACAACAAAGAGCTTATTGGATCATGATCTAGAAGATGGTACATATATTTCCGCTAAAGGCAAACATGTCGTTATTGTTGGCGGTGGTGATACGGGTAACGATTGTGTTGGTACTTGTATCAGACATGGTTGTGCTTCTGTAACACAACTTGAAATGATGCCTGCTGCTCCTAAAGAAAGAGCTGCTGATAATCCATGGCCAGAATGGCCTAAGATCCTTAAGACAGATTATGGACAACAAGAAGCGATTGCGGTATTTGGTAAGGATCCTAGAATCTTCCAAACAACTGTTAAACAATTGATTACTGAAAAAGGTAAGTTAAAAGAAATCGTTGTTGTTAAGACAAAATTTGAAAATGGTAAACTTGTTGAAATCGAAGGTAGTGAAAAGAAGATACCTTGTGAACTATTGATCATTGCGGCAGGATTTACGGGTTGTGAATCATATGTCAAAGATGCATTTAAAGTTGATACGACACAGAGAAATGTGATTCTAACTGCAGATGGAAGTTACAAGACAAATCAAGATAAAGTATTTGCTTGTGGTGATATGCATCGTGGACAGTCATTAGTTGTATGGGCAATTGATGAAGGTAGACGTTGTGCAAAAGAAGTTGATCAATATTTGATGGGTTATACAAATTTAGAATAAAATTAAACTTTGGTAAGGCTTACATTAAATTAAAATCAAATTTTTGGTTTTCATTCATATTTTATTGATATATACTTAATCACGTTAAAGGGGGAGAAATCTCATGGAAAAGAAAAGTTTATTTTCTACAAAGACAATGGTAGCTACTGCTCTTGGTGCAGCATTATTCTTTGTCTTATTCGCTTACGTTAAGATTCCTAGTCCAATTCCGGAAACAAACTTCCAGTTAGCTTATGGGGTATCAGCTTTCTTTGGTTGCTTATTTGGACCAGTTGCTAGTTGCTTGATTGCTGTAATTGGTCATACACTAAACGATTTCATTTTCTATGGTTCCGTTTGGTGGAGCTGGGTAGTCGCTTCTGGTGTATGTGGATTGTTTGCAGGTTTTGCATTCTTCCGTACAAAGTTAGAAGAAGGCGAATTTAACAAGAAGACAATCCTAACGATCGTTGTAATTAATGTTATTGGTAATGCAATTGCTTGGTTACTTGTTGCTCCAGTATTGGATATCGTTATCTATGCTGAACCAGCTAGTAAGGTATTCCTACAAGGTCTAACAAGTTTCATTGCTGATGGTATTTCTTCAATCGTAGTTTGCTCTTTATTAGCAGCTGCTTATTCCAAGACTCGTACAAAGACAGGTTCTTTAGATCAGGAATAATCCGCTTAAACTCGTTTTAGAAGGGAAACCTTCTGTGACGAGTTTTTCTATTTTTTGGAGGTATTTATGAGTACAATGATAGAATTTAAAGATTTTTCCTTTCAATATAAATCTCAGAAAAAACCAACATTACATCATATTGATCTTCAGATAGAAGAAGGTGAAAAAGTATTGATTGTTGGACCAAGTGGTAGTGGCAAATCTACGATTGGTAGTTGTATCAATGGTTTGATCCCTTTTGCTTATCCTGGAAAGAAAGAAGGAAAACTTTATATCAATGGTGTTGATAGCGATGAGTTAGATATCTTTCGTTGCAGTAAGCTGGTTGGAACTGTCATGCAAGATGCAGATAGCCAATTTGTTGGATTGAATGTTGGTGAAGATATTGCTTTTTCTTTAGAAAATAGTGCTGTTCCAACTGATAAGATGCATGAGATCGTTCATAAGGTTTCTGCTTTAGTAGGTATGGAATCAAAATTAGAAAGTTCACCTCTAGATCTATCAGGTGGTCAAAAACAAGATGTATGTATGGCTGGTGTCATGGTTGATGAAGCTCCTATTTTATTGTTTGATGAACCGTTAGCGAATCTTGATCCATCTACTGGTAAATTAGTTATTGAATTGATTGATGAAATCAATAAGAAACAGAATAAGACAATTGTTATCATTGAACAC
>CAVCCE010000268.1:0-2449 GCA_963600555.1 Duodenibacillus sp. | reverse complement strand
CAAAATGGTGCCACAGAAGAAGAAAACCGCATAAATATGCGGTTTTTTAAGTGCATGTGCCGATTAACAGAATTGAACTGTTCGCTGATCCTTACCATGGATCTGTATTACCACTATACTAAATCGGCTAAAAGCTTAAATATCTTATCAAAATAATCAATATAAGCCAATATTTTTTAACTCTTTATATACGATATTTAAAGGTAATCCCATAATGGAATAGAAATCTCCCTCGATATGAGAGATATATCTTCCACCAAATCCTTGAATTCCATATCCACCAGCTTTATCAAAACACTCACCAGTTTCAATATATTCATTGATTTCTTCATCACTCATAGATGTGAATGTCACTTTAGATACAGATACATCTTTAAACTTTCTTTGATTACTAATAATAACGATACCAGTAATTACTTCATGAGTATTACCTTGTAATCTTTTAAGCATCTCAAAAGCTTTTTCTTTTGTTTTAGGCTTTCCTAAAACAACACCTTGTAAGGCAACGATTGTATCTGAACCAATAACGATGCTATCAGGATGTTTTTCTAATATTGTTTTTGCCTTCAAATAAGACAATTCTTTGACAGCTTTTGTAAGAGATATATCTTTTTCTAGAGATTCATCAATATCTGCTGGAATACAAGTAAATTCAACTCCACATTTTTCTAACAATTCTTTTCTTCTTGGGCTTTGAGAAGCCAATATAATATTTTTCATATTTTTATCCATATTATTCATAGTTTTATTATAGTACATGTTTGATATAATATTGAGTAGAAAAGGCAAGGTATATTTAAAATGAATGTTAAACCAACATTAGTAATTTTAGCTGCAGGTATGGGAAGCAGATATGGAGGAATGAAACAAATTGATGGTGTAGGATCACATGGTGAACCTATTATTGATTTCTCAATCTATGATGCATATCAAGCAGGATTCAGAAAGGTAGTTCTTATCATTCGTAAAGAACACGAGGAACTCTTTAGAAATGCATTGACTGATAAGGTCGCTAGAAATGGTATGGAAGTTGAATTTGCATATCAGGATATGAATAATATTCCTGAAGGATTCACAGTTCCGGAAGGAAGAGAAAAACCATGGGGAACTACACACGCTTTGCTAGCATGTAAAGGTGTAGTAAACGAACCATTCGCTATTATCAATGCTGATGACTTCTATGGAAGAAATGCATATCAAGTCGTATATGATTATCTAACAAATGAAATTGAAGATGGTAAATACGCAATGGTTGGCTTCAAGTGCTTAAATACATTAACTGAAAATGGAACGGTTACAAGAGGACTCTGTGAAGAAAAGGATGGAAATCTTTCTCATATCGTAGAAGTACAAAAGATTGCATTAAAAGATGGACATGCAGTATATGAAGAAAATGATGAGTGGAAACCAATTGATGATGATGCTTTAGTTTCTATGAACTTCTGGGGCTTTACACCAAAAATCTTCGATGATCTAGAACCTATCTTTAAAGATTTCTTAGAAAAGAATCTTGAAAATAATCCTATGAAGTGTGAGCATGTTATCCCTACAGCAGTAGGTGATCTTGTTAGCGAAGGTAAGATTACAGTTAAGATGCTATCTAGTAAGGATAAATGGTTTGGTGTAACTTATAAAGAAGATAAACCAGATGTAGTTAAAAAGATTGCTGAAAAGAAAGCAAATGGAGAATATCCAGACGTTCTTTGGAAGTAATGAAATCCCGGGAAGATCCGGGATTTTTGTGAGGGAATATGATTAAAGTGGTATTTATAGATATTGATAATACTTTGTTAAGTTTTGATGGATATGTCAAATACTGTATGAAAGAAGGATTTCATCAGTTCGGTTTAAAAGAATATGAACCATATATGTTTGATGTCTTTACAGAAGAAAATAATAAATTATGGAATCAATTAGAAAAAGGAACATTAACATTTGAACATCTAGAAGAAATACGTTGGGCAAACATATTTAAAAGATTAGGAATTACATTTGATGGAATTACTTTTGAAAAATACTTTAGAGAACAATTATATAGTAATGCCATCATTGAAGAACATGCTTATGAAATGGTTGAATATCTTAGTAAGAAATATATTCTTTGTTTAGCTAGTAATGGACCATATGAACAACAGTGTAATCGAATCAAGATAGCACATCTTGATCATTTCTTCCAATATTCGTTTATTTCAGAAAAATTCGGAGTATCAAAACCATCTACAGAATTCTTTGAGAAGTCATTCCTTGAATTAAACGAAAATAGAAAAGATAAGATACTTCCTGAAGAAACAATGATCATTGGTGATTCCTTATCATCTGACATGCAAGGTGGATTAAACTATGGAATGCATACTTGTTATTTTAATCGAAATAAGAAGAGTGGTATTTCCAATAAGATAGAATATATCGTTAATGATCTGTTAGAAATTAAGAATATATTGTAAAAAAA
>CAVCCE010000267.1:0-2466 GCA_963600555.1 Duodenibacillus sp. | reverse complement strand
ACATATGCCTTTATTCGAAGAATATGGGTCAGGAAAAGATAATAAAGAACTAATGGGTATGTCGATGGAAGAATATAAAACGTTTTTTTCTTCCTTAATGGATTGTTATTATAATAATGAATTTGGTGATGTGCATATTTCGATTTTTGATAATATTGAAAATGATTTGATGTATTCAACAAGAAAAACAATATGTAAGATTGGTTCTAATGTAATGGCTTTATATTCTAATGGGAATATATTTCCTTGCTCAGAATTTATTGAAGATAAATTCATTATCGGAAATTATCAAGATGGATATCCTAAGATGAAATTTAATAAGATTATTTCTGATATGAGGTGTTGTACAATTGAAAAAATAGAAAAATGTAAAAGATGCGCTTTTAAGCATTATTGTGGAGGTGGATGTAGATTGCATTCATATATTAAATTTAATTCAATGATGAAGGAAGATAGTCATTGTGAATTGATTTATTATTTATATGATAAAGTATTGGAGCATATTTCATAATATGAAACATTATATAAAAAACAATAAACTATTATTTTTCTTAACTATCGTTTTGAGCGTTTCTTCCACAATAATTTGGGTGTATTTTTCAAAATTGATGGAATATATCATTGATGGTACAAGTAATAAAACATTTATAAAGAATATCATTATAGTAATTGTTTATATTGGAATTGTTCGTTTATTAAGTTATTTTGGTAATATAACAAAATCAATATTCATTAATAAAACGATTCAACAATTAAAGAGTGATTATCTTAAATCTGTTTTTCAAAAAGATTTCCTTTCAGATTCAGGTGAAGTTTTAAATGATCTCGAAACAAAATTAACAATGATTCGTGAAAATTATTTAGAGAATTATGTTGTTTATATTACAAGCATTATTTCTTTTGTTCTTTCGACTATTTTATTAATGAAGATAAATTTCATTATTACAATTGTTCTATATATTCTGTTGATCATCGTTATTTTCTTACCGAACATAATGAAGTCTAAATTAGAGAAATTTCATTTGAACAACATGAATGATTCTAAAACCTTTATAACTAGTTTAAAAGACTTTCTTAGTGGATTTGACGTGATAAAAAGCAATAATCTTGAAAACTATGTTAATGAGAAATTGGATAAGGAAATAAATAATGTAAAGAATAGTAATATCTGTTTAGAACGTATTAACTATCAATTAGCTGAAAGTAGTCATTTTTTTATTACTTTATTAGGCGCTGCTGGTTTTGTGTTAGGAAGTTATTATGCGTCTATTGGTAAGATGACTTATGGGACTGTTATTGCAATTGTACAATTAACAAATACTTTATCATCGCCTTTGTATACAATCGTAGAAAATATTGGAAAATTAATTGGGTCAAAAGCTCTCGTAGATGGTATTTTAAAGAAAATAGAATACATAAAAAGTATGGATCATAAGAAAATAATAGAAGAAATAAATACAATAGAATTTCAAGATGTCAGTTATTGTGTTGATGGAAAATATATAGTAAGAAATATTAACTTATGTTTCAAAAAGAATTGTAAGTATCTATTGATTGGCGAAAGTGGGAGTGGTAAAACAACGATATTGAATTTGATTGTTGGTAAGTATCATCCTACTTCAGGAGTGATTTTGATTAATGGTATTGATATTAATGAGATAGATTCATCGTGTTTAGTAGAAAAAATTGGAATCATTAATCAAGATGTACATATCTTTGATGGAAGCATAAAAGATAATATTACCTTATTCGATAAATATTCTTATTCAGAAGATATTATTGAAAAAGTTAAACTTACAAAATATGTTCAATCATTAAAAGATAGATTGGATACGATAACAAGTGAAAATGGAATGGGAATATCCGGTGGAGAAAAACAAAGGATATCTATTGCGAGAATCTTAACGAGCAAGAAAGAATTTATTTTAGCGGATGAACCAACTTCAGCTTTAGATAAAGAAACATCTAAAGCTATAGAACAAACTTTATTAGATTGTTGTCATACATTGATTCATGTTTCACATAAGTTTAATGAAGATTTGATTGGGAAATATGATTTCATCATAGAAGTCGATAATGGAACGATGAAATAAGACCCTGTAGGCATATAGCTTACAGGGTCTTACTTTACATCGATATTATTTTGTTTTAATTGTTCTTTTGTTTCATTCGAAATGGAATCATCTGTAATGACTATAGTAGGGGATGATACGTTCATAGGAACTGTTCCAATATGGTTGAACTTTTCACTTTCTGTTACTACTACGACAGTATCACAGGATTGAGACATGTCTCTAACTGCTTGTGCACGTAATTGATCTTTATTTGTAAAACCTGTTCTAGAAGAATAGCCGTCTGCACCAATGAAAAAGTATTGGACGTGGAAATTTTTGACAGTATCTAAAATCATTGGACCTACTAAACATTGAGAATCTTTTTGATATATTCCACCTAATAGAATTACAT
>CAVCCE010000266.1:0-2506 GCA_963600555.1 Duodenibacillus sp. | reverse complement strand
AGATATGATCGATATCGTATTAAATGAAAATATGGATATGAAGTTAGCACATGATATTTCAATTAATAATGATAAGAAAAAGGGTATTTATTATATTCGTACAACAAAATTAAATTCTTTTGAAGATATGATTGATCAGAAAGTTAATGATGCTTGTATCACAAAAGAAGTTTATTTGAATGATGTGATTGAAAAGATAAATGAAGTGAATGATCCAGAACTATTTATTGCGGAGGTGGATGCATGATCAAGGTAGCGAAATTTGGGGGCTCATCTGTAGCGAATGCACAACAGTTTGAGAAAGTAAAAAACATTGTTGAAAGCGACCCTTCTCGAAAGTTTATCGTAGCATCTGCGTGTGGAAAAGAATCAAATGAAGATCACAAGGTAACAGATTTATTGTATTTGATACAAGCACATATCAAGTATGGTGTATCTTATGAAACGATCTTTGAGATGATCGTTCATAAATATCAGAATATCAAAGATGCATTACATTTAACATTAGATCTTGATAGTGAATTTGATAAGATACGTAAGATCATTCAAAAAGGTGATGCAGAGGATTATCTTGTATCTCGTGGAGAATATCTCACGAGTAAATTATTAGCGGAATATCTTGGTGCACGATTTGTAGATGCGGCTGATGTAATCATGTTCCGTTATGATGGTTCAATTGATATGGAAAAGTCATCATTAAAACTTCAAGAGTACGCAAAAGGAGCAGAGAAAATCTTGGTTCCTGGATTCTATGGTGCTTTACCAAATGGTACGATCAAGGTCATGAGCAGAGGTGGATCTGATATTACAGGTGCAGTCATCGCAAATATCGTAGATGCTGATGTATATGAAAACTGGACAGACGTATCTGGTTTTATGGTAGTCAATCCACAAATCGTTCCAAATTCTTTATCGATTCCTAGAATCACATATTCTGAATTAAGAGAAATGTGTTATATGGGAGCAAATGTACTTCATGATGATTCTGTTTTCCCAGTAAAAGAGAAAAACATTCCAATTAATATTCGTAATACAAATGATCCAGATCATCCTGGAACGATGATCATGGAAGATTGTAGTGATCTTGATAAAGAGGATCCACCACATTTGATTACAGGTATTACAGGTAGGAAGAACTATACTATCATTTCACTAACAAAAGCACATTCTAGTGCAGAAATAGGTTTCTTGAGAAAATTATTAACGATATTTGAAAAGTATAACGTTTCTGTTGAAGCTGTTCCTGTAACGGTAGATACTTATAGCATCGTTGTACAGACAAGCTTGATCAATCATTGTTTATATGAAATCTTAGGAGAACTACGAGAAGAATTGAAACCTGAAGATTTAAGAGTGGAAGATCATCAGGCTATGATTGCGGTAGTTGGTAGAGAAATGAAACAACGCGCAGGTATTTCTGGTCAGTTGTTAAGTGAATTTGGTAGAAATAAGATCAATATTCGTACGATTTCTCAATCTTCATATGAGTTAACGATCATGATTGGTGTATCAGATGATGACTTTGAAAAAGCTATCAAGGCAATTTATGATAAGTTCGTTGCGGAGGAAAATAAACAATGAAAGTTGGTATTTTAGGAGCTACAGGTGCTGTTGGACAACAGATGTTGGAATGCATCGTTGAAAGAAATATAGAAGTAGATGAGTTAAGATTGTTTGCTTCTGAAAGATCTGTTGGTAAGAAATTCTCATTTCATGGAAAAGATGTTGAAGTTCAAGTAGCTAAAGAAGGTAGCTTTGATGGACTGGATTATGTTTTAGGAGCAACGTCTAATGCCTTAAGCAAAGAATATCGTCCTTTGATTGAAAAGAGTGGAGCTGTCTATATTGATAATAGTTCAGCATTCCGTATGGAAGATGATGTGCCATTAGTTGTTCCACAGATCAATGGAGAAGATGCCTTGAAGCATAATGGTACGATTGCTAATCCTAACTGTTCTACGATCATAACTTTGATGGCACTAGCACCAATCTTAAAATTATCTAAGATCAAAACAATCAATGCATGCACATATCAAGCGGTAAGCGGTGCAGGTGTGCATGGAATCCAAGAATTGAAGGAACAGATCAATGACATTCAAAATGATAAAGAAGTGAGTGTGAATGTATTCCCAGCACAGATTGCTTACAATGTCATCGCAGATATTGGGTCTACTTTAGATAATGGTTATACAACAGAAGAAATGAAGATGCAGAATGAAGGAAGAAAGATTTTGCATTTACCAGAATTACTTGTTACATGTACATGTGTAAGAGTACCTGTTTATCGTTCACATTCTATTTCTGCGACTTGTGTAACTGAACAAAAAGTTGATCTAGAAGATGTAAAGAAAGTGATTTCTGAGTTTGAAGGTGACGTATATTATGATGGCGTCCCTACGCCTCTTATGACTAGTAACCAAGATCTAGTCTATGTTGGTAGAGTTAGAAGAGATCTGACAAACGAGAATGGTATTACATTATGGTGTTGTGGTGATCAGATTCGTAA
>CAVCCE010000265.1:0-2515 GCA_963600555.1 Duodenibacillus sp. | reverse complement strand
CAGTAGAACCATTACAGATAGCATCTGTATTTGGAATGTTCTTTTCATTGATAGCTTTGATTATGATCATTGTTATCATAGTTAGAACATTAGTATTTGGTGATCCAACAAGTGGATGGCCATCACTAGTATGTATTATTATGTTGATTGGTGGAATTCAGTTATTGTGTATTGGAATACTTGGACAATATCTATCTAAGACATATCTAGAAACAAAACATAGACCTATCTATGTTACAAAAGATACTAATGTTAAGTAGTGATTTCTTGAAACCATATTAGAATACTTATAGAATAGATATGGTTAAAATTATGGCAAAAAAGAAAAGAAAACTAACGAAGTTTGGAAGAATACTAACAGATATATTAATTGTGTTGTGTTTAGGAGTAGCAGGATTTTCTGGCTACAATCTATATAAAGAACTCCATGAATATCAAGAAAGTACAGAAGCTTATGATGATTTAGTTGAACAAGTCGTTACAACTGATGAACAAGAGTTTGATTGGGAATCATTAAAGAGTATGAATTCTGATTTTGTTGGATGGATCAGAATGGATGATAGTACAGTGGATTATCCTTTTGTACAGGGTAGTGATAATGATTATTATCTAAGACACTTATTTACAGGACAATACAATAACTCTGGTTGTGTGTTTATGGATGTAAGTAATAATAGTGACTTTAGTGATAAGAATACTGTTCTATATGCACATAACATGAAGAATGGAACTATGTTTGCGGCAATAGAAAAGTTTAAAGATGCATCTTACTATGATTCACATAAAGTAATACATATTTATACAGAATCTATGACATATGATCTATATCCTGTAGCTGGTATATTAACGGATGGACAAGATGACTATGTTAGAACATCCTTTAGTGATGATGAAGACTTTATGTCATATGTGAATTACTTTGTATCAAATACAACATTTACTTCAGAACAAACAATAGAATCTACAGATCGTATGGTGATGTTAAGTACATGTAACTATGATACAGAAGATGGTAGATATGTATTGATCTGTAAGTTAGTAGAGGAAAATAATGGCTAAACAAGATAGAAATAGAGAGATAGATGAAGAAATCATCTATCAACAACCTATAAAAAGAAAAAAGAAGAAAAAGAAAAGAAAGAGAAGACTCTCTTCTCAGTTTTACTGGTTATTATTAGTGATAGCTTCTATCGCTACTTTTGTTGTATTGTTTACAGCACCTATGTTTCCTAAGAAATGGGCATTCTTAGTATTAGCTATTTTATTAGGAATCTTAGTATTAACTGGTATCTTTACTTCTATCTTTTCTCCAAGAAATAGAATTCAAAAATTCATTAACTGTTTCTTGGCTATTTGTTTAGCTGTTGTTTCTATTCTTACACCATATTACATCAATAAGATTACAGCACTATTTGAAAGTGCTGTAGGTGATAAAGTAAGAATCAATCTATATGTATTAACAGATGAATATAAGTCAGAACATTCAGATATCTTCCAAAATACAATTACATTACCTGAAACGGATAGTAATGGTGATTTTAAAGATGTTGATATGACAAACTACGCAGATGCGGTATATGGAACAACGATATCTACAGATTCAACAAACCAACAATACGCTGTTAAACAATTAAAAGAACTATGTGGTAAACAAGTTCAAACAGTTGATAAGACAACATTAAGTGAAGCAGTACAATCTTTCTATGAGAATCATTCAGATATTCTAATTATGAGTGAATCATTAGCTTCTACTATTTCTGAAATAGAAGGCTTTGAAAACTTTGAAACAGATACAAAGATCCTATATTCCATTGATAGACCAATTGATTCTAGTGCTTCAGATACAGTGGCTGTAGATATGACAACAAAACCATTTACGATATTCTTTGGTGGTAATGATACAGAAGGTGAATTATCTCTTGAAGGTAGAACTGATGTTGATATGACAGTTACTGTTAATCCAAATACACATCAAATTATTATTGTAAATCTGCCTAGAGATTCATGGGTTCAGAATCCATATTATGATAATAAGAGAGATAAATTAACGCACTTAGGATTAATGGGAATTAATAATACATTAAATGGTTTACAAAATATTTATGGTATTGAAATATCAAATTATGTTCTGGTTAATTTTACTACATTTACGACTATTCTTTGGGCTATGAATGGTGTTGATATTGAAAATCCTTATGCATTTACCGCTATTGATGACCAATACTTTCCTGAAGGACAAATTCATTTGGATATGACGCAAGCTTTAATGTATGTTCGTGAAAGAAAGAATCTACCAGGTGGAGATTTTGATAGGAATATGCATCAACAACTTGTTATGAAGGGAATTATCAGTAAATTGACATCAGCGGATATGATTGTGAACTTCAATACATTGTTAGATGCGATAAGTGGTCAGTTCTTAACAAATATTTCAAGCGATTCACTTTACGCTTTTATAAAAAAACAATTAGATGAAGGAATTGAATGGAATATCGTTAACTATCATATTGGTGGT
>CAVCCE010000264.1:0-2524 GCA_963600555.1 Duodenibacillus sp. | reverse complement strand
TGCTCGTCATAAATGATGGTGTAATAGAAACACAAGGTAGTTTGATGATGATTATTTCGTTAGCGATTGGATGCGTTTTAGGAGAATGGATCGATATTGATTCTAAGTTTGTGCTGTTTGGACAATGGTTAAAGAAAGTTAGTGGAAATGGGAATGATTCAAAGTTTGTTACTGGATTTGTTACTTCCAGTTTAACGGTCTGTATTGGTGCTATGGCAATCGTTGGTGCGATACAAGATGGTATGTATAGTAATCCACAAACCTTGTATTTGAAAGCTATTTTAGACTTTGTAATTATTATGATCCTATCTACAACATTAGGAAAAGGATGCATTTTTTCTAGTGTATCTGTTTTCTTATTACAAATGAGTGTGACTTTATTAGCTCACTTTCTAGCTGCTTTTTTAACGGAAACAGCATTAAGTAACTTATCGTTAGTTGGAAATATTTTAATATTCTGTGTTGGCGTAAATCTAATACGAAGTGATACATTCAAAGTAGCGAACTTGTTACCTTCAATCATTATCGCTATTATTTACGGACTATTTTAAGGAGAATTGCATGTTGATCAATTGTATGTTGGCAGGATGTGCTGGAGTCATTGGGTGCTTAGTAGGTGGAACACCTGCATTTATTATGCTAGGTCTTGCTGGAATTATTTCATTTACAATGGCTAGTTGTGGTTTGGATAATACTTGGTTTCAAAATAATATCGTTAATTTAATGTTGTTACCAGCCATTATCTTTGATGCTGATGTTGTTTCTGTTGCCTATACAGCTAAAAAACATAAGAATATCAATGGATATGATACTTGGAGATCCTTGGCATATACAAGTGATGTTAGTGTATTATTTGTGGGATTTTTTACTGGTGTTGTTTGTTATTTATTCTTTTATTTGGTTTCTTATTTGAATGTATCTTGTGATTGTGGAGCATTAACAGTATTGAGTGCTGGCATTCTTGCTCGTTTATTTTTATCAACAGATAAAAAATACAAAGAAGATGGTTTGTCTATATTATCTAAACTTCCAAAGAACGTATGGTTATTTCAAATATTCTATAGTGCCGCAATTTCGTTTGTCTTTGCATATTTTACAGAACTAACAGGGTATTACATGATTGGTTTTTATGTTTCAGCGTTATCTTTGATCATTATTTTAGTAGATGCTAATTTTCCAGTTACGCATCATATTACTTTAGTTACAGGATATACGATGATGATGACTCATAATTATGTCTTGGCTATTATCTTTGGCATATTATCTCAATTGATGTGTTATGTATTTACAATCGTATTTAATGATAAATGTTCAACACATATTGATCCACCAACTGTACCAATTCTGTTCTTTTCCTTTATTTTGTTTACCTTCTTTTGATAAATAAAGTTATAATAAGTATATCTGTTATAGAAAAGAAGGATAATTTATGAGATTTGTTGATTTAATAGACAAAAAAGCACATGGTGATGCTTTAACAACTGAAGAAATTCAAGATATGGTAATGGGATTTGTTAACGGTGATATTCCTGATTATCAGATGTCTAGTATGATGATGGCAATCCTACAGAGAGGCATGGATGATAAAGAAACTGCTGATCTTACAATGAGCATGATGCATTCTGGAGATGTCGTTGACCTTAGTGATTTGCCAGGTATCAAATTAGATAAACATTCTACAGGAGGCGTAGGTGATACGACCACTTTGATCGTCGCTCCACTAGTTGCAGCATGTGGAGGAACTGTTGCGAAGATGAGTGGAAGAGGGTTAGGTCATACTGGTGGTACATTAGACAAATTAGAATCTATTCCTGGAACTTCTATTGAACAATCTATGGAAAGTTTCAAAAAGATCGTAAGAGAAAACGGTGTGGCTGTTATTGGACAGACAGGAAATCTTGTGCCTGCCGATAAAAAGATGTATGCCTTAAGAGATGTAACTGCTACAGTTCGTTCTGTACCGTTGATTGCTTCATCCATCATGTCTAAAAAGCTTGCAAGTGGTTCTGATGCTATCGTATTAGATGTTAAAACAGGTACTGGCGCATTTATGCGTACAAAGGAAGAAGCTTTTGAATTGGCTAAGACAATGGTTGCGATTGGAACACATGTTGGTAGAAAAGTAAGAGCATTAGTAACTGATATGAATCAACCTTTAGGTATGAAGATTGGTAATGCTTTAGAAGTACAAGAAGCTGTTGAAGTATTAAGTGGCGAAATCAAAGAAGATGATCCATTGTTTGAAGTTTGCATGTTGTTAGGTGAAAACCTATTGATCTTAGGCAATCTAGCAAATGATGAAAAAGAAGCTAGAGAAATGTTGATTGAAAAGATTCATGATGGAAGTGGTTTGAAGAAGCTTCAAAATATGGTTGCTTTACAGGGTGGAGATTCTTCTTATTTGACTGTTGAAAATATGAAGAAATTAGTTGCGGTAAAACAACTTATTGACGTAAAGAGTGAATCTGATGGATTTGTATGTTCAATGAATGCACAAGAAATTGGTACTGCTGCACAAATGCTA
>CAVCCE010000263.1:0-2561 GCA_963600555.1 Duodenibacillus sp. | reverse complement strand
TAAGAATACAAATTATTTGAATATTGATTTTTATGCTATATTTATTAAATGACTTACGAACAATTATTTGAAATATTAAAGAATTCTAAAGATATCGATGATCTCAAAAGATATCAATCTGATTTTGTTGAACTAGTACCTGGATATGAAGTGATGATTGGTTATGATCAAAATAATCATTATCATCAATATGATCTAGAAGAACATTCTTTGTATACAGTATTAAATCTAGAAAAAGGAATCGATGATGATATGTTGTATTTTGCGGCATTGATACATGATATTGGGAAACCAGAAGCTAGATGTAGTAGTGGTAGAGAGGGAGATACTGAAAGTCATTTCTATGGTCATCCTGAAAAAAGCTATGTATATACAAGAAATCATATCATTCCATTTATGAAAGAAAATGGTTATACATTCAAAGAAAAGGAAGAAGATAGATTGTTATATTATGTTTTAAATCATGATTTTAATATGTCATTGAGATTGAAATCATTGAGAAAACAAATTGCACAAACAGATTTTGAAACATTTCGTAAACTAATGTACCTGCAGATTGCGGATGCGAAAGCACATGTACAACTTCCATTGATTCAAAATAAGATTGAAATCTGTAATACTTGGTTATCAGATTATGGAAGAGAAAAATATGAAGAGTTATGCAGTGAAAATTGAACCATGATTAAACATGGTTCTTTTTAATGATGCTTGGATATGTTAAACTAAAAGTAATTGAACAAGAGGGAGAATGATAATGAAAAAGTTACTTAGCTTGATGCTAGCAGCGAGCTTATTAGTTGGCTGTAGTGCGAGTAGTCAAGTTTCTAGCACGACAGAAACAAGTGATTCTACTCCAACAGAAGAAACATATGAACAAAAGGCAAAAGAATTAGTAGCTACAATGGATCTAAAGTCCAAAGTAGAACAGATGCTGATGCCTGCGATTCGTAAATGGGATGATGAAAACTTCCAAGAAATGAATGATGAAGTTAAAGAAATGTTAGAAGAATACAACTTTGGTGGAATCATTTTGTTTGCAGAGAACTTTGCGGATAATGAACAAGTTATTAATCTTACACAAGGTCTTCAACAAGCATCTACAAATGATGATACAGACATTCCATTATTGATCAGTATTGACCAAGAAGGTGGTTATATCACTCGTTTGACGAATGGTACATCTACGATTGGAAATATGGCTTTAGCTGCTACAGGTGATGAAGAAAACGCAAAAGAAAGCGCAACGATCATTTCTCAAGAATTAAAAGCATTGGGGTTGAACTTGGATTTCGCACCTACATTAGATGTAAACTCTAATCCATCCAATCCTATCATTGGTGTTCGTTCATTCTCTGATGATCCTGATGTTGTAACAACATTTGGTAGAGAATATCTTGCGGGTCTTGAAGAAAATAATGTCATTGGTACAGTAAAACATTTCCCGGGACATGGAGATACAGATACAGACTCTCATACTGGTTTACCAAGAATCGATCGAACAAAAGAAGAAGTCATGGAACAAGACCTTGTTCCATATAAACAACTTATCTCTGAAGGTTGTGTAGATATGGTCATGACAGCTCATATCCAATATCCTGAAATTGAAACAGAAACATATACAAGTATCAAAGATGGATCTACGATCAATCTTCCAGCTACTTTGTCTAAGACTTGGCTTACAGATATCTTAAGAGGTGAATTGGGATTTGATGGTGTCATTACAACAGATTCTATGCAGATGGATGCAATCGCGGAAAACTTCTCAACAAAGGATTCGGCTAAGTTAGCAATCAATGCAGGAGTTAATATCTTATTGATGCCAGTTGAATTAAAAGATAGTAGTTGTGTTGAAACAATGGAATCTTATATCAATGATATCGTTGATATGGTGAATGATGGTGAAATCGATGAATCTTTGATTGATGATTCTTGTGTAAAGATCATTAAGTTGAAATATCAAAGAGGTATCATGGATGAAACGTATGATGAATCCAAGACAGAAGAAATGTTGAAGGATGTTAATAGTTTGGTTGGCACAGAAGAATCTCATAAGGTTGAAAGAGACATGGGTGATGAAGCTGTTACTGTATTAAAGAATGATAATGATGTTTTACCATATACTGTAAGTAGTGATGAGAATGTTGTTATTATTTCTAAGACAGAAGCACAACAAAATGTATTGAATTATGGTTTCTCCGTACTACAAGATGAAGGAGTCATTGATTCTAGTGCGAATGTAACTGTACTTTCTGATGATTATGAAGAGAATTCAGAAGCATGTCTTGAGGCAATCGATGATGCGGATGTATTGATCGTGACGAGTCATATGAATGCTGGAAAGCAAATCAATACGGAAGAATCAACTCGTATTGCTTCAGTACAAGAATATATCCATGCCGCAAAAGAAAAAGGTATCAAGGTCATTGCGATATCTTCTGGTATCCCATATGATGTTGCGTTATTAGATGAAGCAGATGCAATCTTATGCGTATATAACGCTAAGGGAGCAAATAATGTAGATGACAATGGAACTCCAATTGGTACATATTCAGTCAATCTAA
>CAVCCE010000262.1:0-2570 GCA_963600555.1 Duodenibacillus sp. | reverse complement strand
ATGCTTCTTCTAATTCCTCTAACCATAAATTCACAGAAGCATCGCTAGGCATTCTCCAATCTCCTCTAGGAGATAAAGTAACTGAGCCAACTTTAGGTCCATCAGGTAAACAACTACGTTTAAATTGTTGATGGAAGAAACGATTATAGAAACGCTTCATAGCTTCTTTGATTTCAGATTTTGTAAGTTCTTTATAAGCAAGCATCGCAAATGTTAAGATCTTGCTTGGAGAAAATCCATAACGCAACGTATAAAACAAGAAGAAATCATTTAAATCATACTTTCCAATCTTTTCTTCTGTCTTTTGTGCAATTTGTCCATTTGATGATGGAGTTAATTCTGGAGAAATCGGTGTATCAACGATACTTAATAATATTTCTTTTAATTTATCATCTCCACAACTATAAGCATATGTCTTACAAATATATTGAACTAGTGTCTTAGGCACAGATGTATTAACGCCATACATTGACATATGATCACCATTATAAGTACACCAGCCTAAAGCCAACTCACTCAAATCACCTGTACCTACAACAAGACCATTTTCCATGTTTGCTGCATCCATCAAAATATAAGTGCGATACCTTGCTTGTGCATTTTCATAAGTGGTATCCCCTTCACCTTTATACTCATTTCCGTGACCCAATTCTTCTAAATGAAGTTTAACACCTTTTTCAATAGCTACTTCTCTAACTTCAACATCCAAACATTTCATTAAATTTACTGCATTGTTATAAGTCAATGATGTTGTATTACCATGATTTGGTAATGTGTACCCTATAATATGTATGTCCTTACAGATCTTTTGAGCTTCATGACATACGATCAAAGCTAAAGTACTATCCAATCCACCAGAAATACCAATGACTAAATTGTTTATATGTGTAGCTTTAACTCTAGTCGCAAGGCCATTTGCTTGTATCTGTAATATCTTTTTACAACGTTCTTCTCTTTCTACATCATCATTAGGAACAAAAGGATTTTTCGCAACAAAATATTTCTCTTTTTTCAAAGAAGATACCAGAGCATCTACACTAATTTCATTCTTTTCATTGAAGCAAGGAATATTAGATTCTATATAAGCATAAGAATCATTAAAAGATTCAAAAGTATTCTGATGAACTCTATTATATAAAATAGTATCTAGATCGATAATAGCAGTATCAACATGAGTCCTATCTTCAAATATAGAATCTTTCAATTTCTTTCCATTTTCATAAATCATGGAATGTCCTGAAAAGACAAGATCTGTAGATGATTCATCTACACCACTTGAAACATAACAATAAGCACAATAACAGCTACTAGATTGTTGACTAACCATGCTTCTACGATATTCTTGTTTACCAATCAGCTCATCAGAAGCACTTAGATTCACAATAATGTTTGCACCAGCTAAACATGCATGCGTACTAGGTTTGTCTGGAACCCAGAGGTCTTCACAAATATCACAACCAACGATTGCAGATGAAGAACTATCTTTAAATAAAAGATTTGTTCCGTATGGTGCATCCATTCCGCATATATTAATCATAGAACATTCAATATTCTTGCCACTTGTAAACCACCTAGATTCATAAAATTCAGAATAAGTAGGAATATTGATTTTTGGGATAACACCATTAATTTCACCATTAGACATAAAAACAGCACAATTATATAAACTGTTATCTTTTCGAAGTGGTGCACCAACTACTACTAAAGATTTCGAGTGTTTTGCAATTTCAACCAATGCTTCTTCACATTTATTAAGTAACAAATGATTTTCAAAAAGATCTGCACATGTATACCCACAAACACTTAATTCTGGAAATAAAAGAACACCACAATCCTGATGATCTTTGATTGTATCAATAATTACATTTTTATTATAAGAAACATCAGCAACCTTTAATGAAGGTACTACATTTCCTACTTTTATCATTTTATTTTTCATAGTGTATCTTCTTTCCTATCATAACCTCTTAATCCATTTAATTCTTTTGGAACCAATGAATCTATTTGTTCAAAATTCTTCTTTTCAAATAGTTCTCTTACTTTTGAAGATGAAATCATTTGAAAAGTATCTGGTGTTTGAATAATTTGGATATATTGTTTAATAGACGATAAATATGAATCATTATCAATCATAGATTCACAATTATCAAAATTTCTTTCCATGCATACAATACCAAACTCTTTACAGAGTTCTTCAATATGTTTCCAACCTGTTTCCAATTCAGATAATTTATCTGACCCAAACAATAACTTACAATCATATCCACATTGCTTTAAATAACACAGCGTAGAATACGTTCTTGGTTGATCCTTCAAAAGAATTTCATGATTACTAACGATCATCCAAGGATTGGAAGCAGAAATGTTTTTTAACATATTAAAACGAACGTTATCCTTAAACGCAAAATCCTTATTCTGTTCATTTCGAATATAAGTCATTTTACTGGGAACAAATATAACGACATCACTATCTGTTTGATCTTTGGCAAATTTAGCAAGTTGAATATGTGCAATTGTTGGAGGATTAAATGCACCGCCAAATACAAGCGCCTTAGTCAAGAGAACCTCCA
>CAVCCE010000261.1:0-2573 GCA_963600555.1 Duodenibacillus sp. | reverse complement strand
GAATATGATTCCTTTAATAGTAGCTAAATTCGATGGTAAAGATAAATCCTCCGTCTCTCAAAGAAACGATTACGGAAATCAATGTCTTTTATTCAGTTACCAACAAATCATGAATAGAATCAATGCCGAGAACATCTGTGCAGTTGATACAACGATCAGACCTAGACAAGACCATTATCTATTTGATATCGATGCAGTTAATGAAGCTATTATCAATGCATTGGTTCATAACGATTGGAATATCTCAGAACCACTTATTTCATTATTTGAAGATAGAATCGAAATTTTTTCACATGGTGGTTTACCAAAAGGTCAAACAAAGGAACTATTCTTCAAAGGAATCAGTAAGCCAAGAAACAACATGTTGATGAGAATCTTCTTGAACATGAATCTCACAGAACATACAGGTCACGGTATTCCTACTATATTATCCAAATATGGAGAAAGTGTTTTTGATATAGGAGAATCCTACATCAATGTAACGATACCCTATGATAAGAAAGTTTTAAAAAAAATCAATCAACCAAAACAAAACAATCAATTCATTCTTACCAATACAGAAAAAAAGATCTTATCGATCTTACTAGAAGATCCTTCTACTAATATGGAAAAGATTTCCATATTAGTGGGAGTATCTAAAAGAACGATTGAAAGATCCATGAAGAAATTACAGGAAAATAATTATCTTATGAGACAAGGTTCCAAAAAAACAGGAACTTGGCTCGTAATCAAATAAATTATATGTAAAAAAGACCGTTTCACCGGTCTTTTGTTTATTATTGTTTATCTACATCAATGAGTTCATATTCTCTTGAACCAAAACCCAGTTCAACAGCTGCTTCAATAGTATGAACACCATGACGAGATTCAATTCTTTCAATCAAATGATCTTTACCTGGATCTTCAGAAGCATATACTAAGTCAAGACAAGCTTGATCAACCGCAATAGGATCTTCTGAAATCAAGATACCAATATCCTTCATACAAGGATCTTCTGCTACTGCACAACAGTCACAATCAACAGACATATTCTTCATAACGTTGATATAAACTGTGTTACCTTTGAAGTAGTTATGAACTGCACTTGCAGCATCAGCCATTGATTCTAAGAATTGGTCATGATCAGCTGTCCAGATCTTATCAGGTTCACCTGCACCATGGATATATGCTTTACCATAAGAAGAACCACAACCAATAGAAAGTTGTTTTAAGGCTCCACCATATCCTCCCATTGGATGACCTTTGAAATGAGAAAGTACGATCATTCCATCATACTTAGCCATATCCTTACCAACATAGTCTTTCTTGATACGTTTTCCATTAGGTATTTCTAATTCCATATCAGGTCCTTCAGCATCCATTAAATCCACTGTGAAATACTTGGACCAGCCATGTTTTTCAATAAGCTTTACATGCTTAGCTGTTGTGTTTCTAGCGCCATCATATGCAGTATTACATTCAACAACAGTACCATTCAAACGATCAATGATTGGTTTCCAGAAATCAGGTTTCAAGAAGTTTTGGTTCCCCTCTTCTCCAGAATGAACCTTAACAGCGATATTACCTGTTAGTTCTTTTCCTAAGACCTCATACATCTCTAATACCTTTTCTGGTGTGATCGTTGCAGTAAAATAAACTTTAGATTTCATAACAAATCCTCCTGTAATAAATATAATCCTAAAGTCCACTTTAAGTTCAAGTTCTTTTTATATTTATGTTGAAATACAAGCATCTTTAAAACTTTTTCAAACAATTTTTTGGAATTCCTCAAAAACACGTGAATATTTAAGTGTAGGAGGATTCACGATTGATTACATTTGAAATAGATGAATTAGTTCCATGTTTAAAAAATGTAGAAACTGGAGAAATTGTTGAAACAGAAGTTATTAAAATCGTACGCAAAAGTATACTTTCCAAGTATAATAAACGTACAGGATGGTATGTGAATTGGGCTGAACTTTCCAAAGTTGCTGAAATATATGCTTTAGTGATTAAAGGGACTTATGATGTTCAAGGAATGATTGCTATTAAATATGAAGAAGAAATGCAAGCTGTCCATATCGTTTGGGCGTGTGTTTCACCAGAAAATAACATTGCTGAATATAAGAGAAAAAAATATTCTGGCGTTGGCGGACATTTATTCGCAATAGCTTCAGAGTTGTCATTAAAAAAAGGTTATGAAGGTTACTTGTATGGGGAGGCAATCAACAAAAAGGTACTAACACATTATTGTAATAAGTTTGGTGCTGCTGCTATCCCAATTTCTGAACATCCATATAGATTTGTGGTATCAGAAATAATGGCAAATAAGATAAGGAGAACATATTCATATGAGTGGACAGACGAAATATTGTAGCGAAATTCAAAAAGAGATTGATGAATATGTACAGAAGGTTGATCTTTATAATTCCAAGAAAGCAGATATTGTATTTGATTTACGAGCATATTCTAAATTTCTCAAAAAGAAACACAGTAATGGTCTAAACCTTACGCCAAAAGATATAGAACAATTCATTTTAAAAAGATGAAGAAGCTAGGAGTGATTACATGACTTTCGATGAATATGTAGAAGA
>CAVCCE010000260.1:0-2574 GCA_963600555.1 Duodenibacillus sp. | reverse complement strand
GATCTGACTGAAGAAGAGTTAAATGAAATCAAAGATTATATCATTCAAACACAGATCCATATTGTAGCTGATGAAATGTATGAACATTTGATATATACACATAAACATTATTCCCTAGCATCCATCAAGGAAATCCAGGATTACATCATTTCAGTCTTCGGATTCTCAAAAGGTTATGCAATGACTGGTTGGAGAATGGGATATATCGTTGCTTCAAAGAATAACATAAATTTGATGAATAAAGTTTATTCACATTCTATTACATGCGTAAATGAATTCATTCAATATGGCGGAGTCGTTGCTTTGAATTGTTATGATGATATTGAAAGAATGAGAAAAGCATATGAAAAAAGAAGAAATTTCTTTATTGATTCATTAAATGAAATCAAAGGTGTAGAAGCATGTAAACCAGAAGGTGCTTTCTATGCATGGGTCAAATTTACAGGATTTAATAGTTCTTTGGAAATTGCAGAATTCTTATTAGACAAGGCACATGTTGCTTCAGTTCCAGGCAATGCATTCTCACCTAGTGATAAAAATCATGTTAGATTCTCATTTGCCGCAAGTGATGAAGAGCTACAAAAAGCTGTAGAAAGAATCAAACAAGCAATTGAAACAAGGTAGTGATACGTATGAACGTATCACTTTTTTCATGAAAAAAGGAGAACAACGTTCTCCTGTCTTCACTTCTTAGCGTAGTTTTTTATTGTAGTTCTCAAAGAAATGAAACCTACAACACACCCTACTGCAATCAAAAGTGTCATAGAAATACCTCTAGTTAGTTTTGCTTAACTGTTTATACTATAACATCTTTTTTGATTAAGTGTTGAAATACTATTTCTCTGTATTTTCTTTCTTTTCTACTTGAATTGAAATCGTTTGAGAAATACGAACAAGTTCAACTCCTGCAGCTTTTAACATTCTTTTAGAAGCGATATTTGTATCTACACCATTATATTTATCTGATTCATAAACAATTCTCTTGATTCCAGATTGAATGATAGCTTTAGCACATTCATTGCATGGAAATAAAGAAACATAGATCGTACATCCTCTAACGCTTCTTTGAGAATTTAAAATAGCATTTAATTCCGCATGAACAACAAATGCATATTTAGATTCTAAAACTCCACCTTCTCTAGACCAAGGAAATTCATCGTCGCTAACTCCTGTAGGAAAACCATTGTATCCTACCGAAACAACACGATGATTTTCATCAACGATAGCTGCTCCAACTTGAGTATTAGGATCTTTTGAGCGTAATGCAGATAAATGAGCTAGGCCCATGAAATATTCATCCCATGTCAATACATTAGATTCTCTTTTGTCCATTATTGATCCTCTTTTCTTAATGTTTCTAACAATGTTTCAAAATACTCTGGTAATGGTGCTTCAAAACTCATTACTTCATGTGTTCTTGGATGCTTCAAAGTTAATCGATATGCATGTAAACATTGCCCTTGTGTATCCATGATCTTACACCTTCTTCCATATTTATCATCTCCAGTTACTGGATGATTGATATATTTCATATGGACACGAATCTGATGTGTTCTACCTGTCTCAAGAGAACAATCTAGTAACGTATAATGTTTGAATCTTTCTTTTACTACAAAGTGCGTTCTAGCATCCTTTGAATTTGTAGGTGTAACCGTCATCTTTTGACGATCTCTACGATCTCTACCAATCGGAGCATCAATAACTCCTGCTTCGTTTGCGATACTGCCATCAACCAAGGCAATATATTCTCTATGACATGTCTTATTCTCTAATTGTTTCGCAATAGCATTATGAGATTGATCATTCTTACATGCAACGATACAACCAGTAGTATCTTTATCAATACGGTGTACGATACCAGGACGTATCATTCCGTTGATTCCAGAAAGGTCCTTACAGTGATATAACAATGCATTAACAAGTGTTCCACTGTAATTGCCCGGTGCAGGATGTACAACCATTCCTTTTGGCTTATTTACAACAATGATATCTTCATCTTCATACAAGATATCCAAAGGAATATCTTCCGGTTGTACATTTATTGTTTCATCTTCAGGAATATCACAAGAAATAACATCACCTTCTTCAACTTTATAGGAAGGTTTTTCACTTTTTCCATTCACAAAGATCTTGTTATCCTTCGCAAGATCTTGGACACGTGTTCTAGATAGATCACTTACTTCACTTAAATATTTATCTAAACGAACACCACTAATTTCAACTTTCCACTCTGTATAACTCATACTTTTTTCTCTTCCTTTAAAGTAGCTATCATCAATAAAATAACACCAATCGTCAAAGCACTATCCGCAACATTAAATATTGGAAAATCATATCCAAAAATAATGAAATCTAAAAAGTCCCTAACATATCCCAATATCAAACGATCAAATAAATTTCCAGCAGCTCCGCCTATCATTAAAGCTAAAGAAATCTTCGTTAGTCGATCTGGATTCTTCGCAACAACATAATAAATCATGATACCAATCGCAACCGCAGAAACAATTGATAAAAATGCTTGTTTACCAGATAACAACGACCAAGCCATTCCAGTATTTTCAGCATATGTAAAAG